>NZ_JBSFPS010000062.1:0-39489 GCF_053588315.1 Streptosporangium sp. NPDC003464
AGGGCCTGCAGCGCCAGCCAGATCAGCGGGCGCCCGGCCACGACGGGACCGGGCGCGGCCAGCTTGCCGCCGGTCATCATCAGGTAGAACAGGTAGGAGAACGAGCCGAACACCGCCACGAGCCCTCCGGCGCTGAGCAGCCTCGCGGCCCCGGCCGCCGGAGCCGGCCGGCGGCCGCGCAGACGGCGCACCAGCGCCACCACCGGGTAGGCGGCGAAGGCGGCCACCAGCACCACCAGGACCGCGAGCTGGAGCGCCGCCGACTCCCACCAGGACGGGGGGTCGACCGGGACGGTCGGCGACTCCTGCACCGGGGCGGGCCCTGACACCCGCGCCACCGGCGCCCGGCCGGCCGTGACGTCCGCCACCCAGGAGCCGACCAGGTCGGCGTAGCCGGGGGCGAGCTCGGGCAGCCGGGTGACGCCCCCGTCGGGGGTCCGGTGGGCGGCGTGTTCGGCGTCGGGGAAGAAGCGGAAGGTGTAGTGCCGGTTGCCCCCCTTCTCCAGCGCCGCGGCGAGCAGCGGCGGGGTCTCCCGGGGAGGGGTCAGCAGGTCGTGGGTGCCCCAGACGCCGAGCACCGGCTGCCTCACCGCGGCCAGGGTCGGCTCGGGGTCGTGGTAGGGCTCGGGGAACATGCCGCCGTCGGCGATCGTCCGGTACAGGTTGAGCTCGGCCCGGTCGACGAGCGAGCCCGACACCCCCGCCTTGCGCAGCCCCGCCGCCACGGCCCAGGTCTGCTGCCGCAGCGGCTGCAGCGCGTTGGCGCCCACGAGCACGACGAAGGCGATGTCCGCCGAGCGGGAGGCGGCGATCGGGGCGACCCAGCCGCCCTCGCTGAGCCCCCATACACCGACCTTCGCCGGGTCGACGCCCGGCTGGGAGCGGAGCGCGGCCACGGCGCCGAGCGCGTCGTCGGCGAGCTGCGAGTAGGAGCGCCGGAAGAGCGAGTAGCCCTCGGAGCGCTTGTCGTAGATCAGCACGGCCAGGCCCCGGCGGGCGAACTCGACGGCCTCGCCCATGAGCTTCGTGCGGGGCGTGCCCGTACCCGCGCCGTGCACCAGGACGATGCCGGGCCGGGCGGGCCCCGCCGTGGCGGGCGAGAGGACCGTGCCGTGCAGGGTGAGGCCACCGCTGCCGCGGAAGCTCACCTCCACCGCCCTCAGGTCGGAGGGCACGGCCAGGTCGGAGGGTCCGGCGGGGGTGGGCGCGACGGCGGCGGGCACGGGGGCAGCGGGCGTGACGGCCATGGCCGCGGCGCCCCCGGGCATGGCGGCCATGGACTCGGCGCCCCCGGGCACGGCGGCGGCGGGCACGGCGGCGGCGACCGCGGGCGCGGCCGTGACGGCCGTGACGGCCGCGGCGGCGGGGGCGGTGAGCAGGCAGAGGGCGAGGGCCGTCGCCGGGAGGATCGGTCTCATATGCCGAATATATTCTGCAGAGATTTATCGGCAAAGGACTGTCTGCAGATATCCTTCTGCAGGACTAGGCTGTTCATCATGAAGGATGAGGAGTCGTTCACACTCGACGATCCGGCGAAGCTCAAGGCACTGGCCCACCCCATGCGGCGGCTCATGCTGCGCCACCTGGGCCTGCACGGCCCCGCCACCTCGACGACGCTCGGCGAGCTGCTCGGCGCCAAGACGGGCACGACGAGCTACCACCTGCGGCAGCTCGAGAAATGCGGCTTCATCGAGGAGATCCCGGAGCGCTCCGGCGGCCGGGAGCGCTGGTGGCGCAGGGCCGAGACGCCCAGGGACATGCGGCTGCCCACCCCCGACCGGCTGGCCCCCGAGGACCGCCCGGTGCTCGCCGAGTTCCACCGGATCGGCTGGGAGGAGGACCGCGGGCTGCTCGACCGGCTCCCCGAGCTCTACCGGCGCGATCCCGAGTGGGTCAAGGCGTCGCGCGGCCTCGGCCGGATGACCATGACGGAGTTCGAGGAGTTCTTCGACGCCTACGTCGCCCTGCTGATGAAGTACAGCCACCGGGCCGAGGACGCGCCGCCGGACGCACGGCCCCTGTACGTCCGGCTCTTCGCCTTCCCGGCCGACGAGAGCTGACCCCGCCCCGGGAGCCGGTCGGCGGCCCCGGGGAGCGGCGCCCCGAGAGGCCCGCCGGGCACGGCGCCGGCGGACCGGGAGCGCGCGGCCCGGACGGTCCGCCCGGCGTCCGGGGTCACCGGGGCACGAGGGCCGAGTAGTCCTTGAGCGTGATGTTGGTGGCGAACTTGTCGGTCATCCTCATCATGATCTTCAGCAGGAAGCCGTACTTGAACATCCAGTTCCGCATCCGGATCCGGCCCGGCGTGCCGGGGGCGAGGAAGGGACCGGCGTTGCCCTTCCGGGCGACCTTGGCGTAGTCGCGGAACTCCTCCTCGTAGCGCCGGAAGGCGACGCGGTGGTCCCCTCCGGCCGCCGCGAGCTCGCCGGCCAGGACATAGGCGCCGACCATGGCCAGCCCGCTGCCGAAGCCGCCCAGCGTGTTGCCGTAGGCGGCGTCGCCGAGCAGCACCACCCGGCCCTTGGCGTAGTGGTCGATCCGGACCTGGCTGATCGAGTCGAGATAGAAGTCGTCGGCGTGCCGTACCGCCTCGATGACGGCGGGGGTGCGCCAGCCCATCCCGGCGTAGGCGTCGATCAGGATCCGCTTCATCTCCTCGGTGTCGTAGCGGTCGTAGTCCAGCCGCGGCGAGGCGAAGACGAAGAACGCGGGCGACTTGGGACCGCCGAGGGCGACCATCCTGCCCGGCTCGTTGTACATCTTCGCGGCGTTCTCGAAACCCGCGGGGAGATCGACCAGGGCGTAGTAGTGGCCGAGGAAGCGGACGTAGTCGGACTCGGGGCCGAAGGCCAGGCGCCGGACGTTGGAGTGGATCCCGTCCGCGCCCACCACCAGGTCGAAGGTCCGGGGGGCGCCGCGCTCGAACGTGACGTGCACGCCGCCCGCGGTCTCGGTGAGGGAGGTGATGGAGTCGCCGAAGACGTACTCGCACCCGGCGGCGGCGGTCCTGTCGTACAGCAGCCGGGACAGGTCGCCGCGCATGATCTCAAGCTCGCCGCCGGTGAACTCGCCGGGCATCACCGCCAGCGTGCGGCCGTCCGCGTCGACGAGCTCCTGGTCGGTCCCACCGGTCTGCAGCCGCCGCACGTCCTCCAGGACGCCCATCCGCTCCAGCACGGCGAGGTGCGTCTCGCCCTTGAAGTCGACGGCCTGCCCGCCGGGCCGCAGGGCGGGGGCCTTCTCGACCACGGTCACGTTGTAGCCGTAGCGGATGAGCCAGTGGGCGAGCGCGGGACCGCCGATGCTGGCGCCGGAGATCAGGACGTTGGTGTCTGTCATGTCAGTGAGCTTCGCCGGGGGCGCTGACAGGCCGGAGACAGCCGGCTGACAGTCAGGGGAGGACTGTCAGCGCCTCCTCCCGGCCCAGCGCGGCGCCCCTGGCGAACTCCGCGGCGAACGCCTGCGCGCCGATGAGCTCCGTGGCGCCCGCGGCGGTCCCGGCGACGTCGCGGTCGCCGGTGACGGCCATGCCGCGCAGCGCCACCCCCACACCGAGCAGGAACGCCGCCCGCCCGGCGGCGCCTTCGAGCAGGGCCAGCCCGGCGTGCCCCTCGACGACCTCGGCGAGATCCGTCGCCACCGCTGCCAGCGCGCGGGCCAGCGAGAGCGCCTCGCGGTGGCGCTCCCTGGCCTCGGCGAGGTCGCCTCCGGCCTGGGCCAGCCGCCCCAGCCCGGTGAGCACGAGTGGCCTGATGCCCTCGGCGGCGTAGGTGCCGGGGCTGACGGCCTCCAGCGCCGCCGTGTAGTGCTCGCGCGCCTCGGTGTGGTCGCCGCACAACCGGGTGAGCTCGCCCCATCCCAGCTCGACCAGGGATGACCGGTGCGACGTGCCCGTCCTGCGCACCAGCTCGGCGGCGCGGTGCAGGTCGGCGCGGGCCGCGGGGAGGTCGCCCTCGCGCAGCAGCCCGCCGGCCCTGCGGCAGAGCACGTCCGCCATCTCGTCCAGGGCGCCGAGCTGCCCGTGCAGGTCCAGCGCCTGTCCCCACAGCCGCCTGGCCCGCGCCCAGTCGCCCCGCCAGTTGGAGATCAGCCCCAGCCATTCGAGCCCCTGCGCCATCCCCCAGCGCTCGCCCGCGGCGCGGAAGCCCGACAGCGTCGACTCCAGCCCCCGCTCGGCGTCGATCACCCTGCCGTCGAGCAGGTGCACCAGGGACTCCCCCAGCATGGACACGGCCCGGCTCCACGGATCGGAGCCGAGCAGCCGCCCCCGCCTCAGGGTGGACTCCGGATCCGACGGTCCCGCGACCATGCCCCACAGCACGTTCGCGAACGGGTGCCGCAGCTCCCGGTCCAGTGACCGCATGATCTCCTCGGCCCGCGCCCACTGCTCCGGCGAGACATTCGGTACGGCCTGCAGCACGCACATGACGTACTCCTCGTCCAGCGCCTCGGGCGGCCCGGAGCCGAACCGTTCGAGCAGCCGCAGCGCCGACGAGGCCGCCTGGCCGCGCCGCCCGCTCAGCCACCAGTACGCCGCCAGGGCCGCGATCAGCCGCAGCGCCGTCTCGGGGTCGCCCTGTGTGGCGTGGCGCAGCGCGGCCTGCAGGTTGCTGTGCTCGGCGGAGAGCCGGGCCAGCCATCGGAGCTGCTCGGCCCGGCGCAGCCACGGCTCGGCGCGCTGCGCCAGGTCGAGGAAGTAGGTGGCGTGAGCGTCGCGCAGCCGCTCCCCCTCCCCGGCCTCCGCCAGCCGCTCCGCGCAGAACAGGCGGATCGTGTCGAACATCCGGTAGCGGCCGTCACTTGCCTCGATGAGGGACTTGTCCACCAGGTCGGCCAGCACCTCGCCGGTCCCGCAGACCCGTTCGACCGCCTCCAGGGACGCGCCCCCGGAGAACACCGAGAAGCGTCTGGCCAGCGTCTGCTCCTCGGGGCCGAGCAGGCTCCAGCTCCACTCCACCACCGCGCGCAGCGTCTGGTGGCGGACCGCCGCGGTGCGGTCGCCGCGCGACAGCAGCGTGAACCGGCCGTGCTCGTTCAGGCGCGCGGCGATCTCCTCCACGGTGAACGACCTCACCCTCGCCGCCGCCAGCTCGATGGCCAGCGGCGACCCCTCCAGCGTCACGCAGATCTCGGCGACCTCGGGCCGCATCGTGAAGCCGGGACGCACGGCGGCGGCCCGCTCGGCGAACAGCCGCACCGCGGGGTAGGCGAGCGCGTCCTCGGGGTCCGTGCCCGGGGGCGGCACGGCCAGCGGCGGCAGCGGTACGAGCATCTCGCCGGTGAGCCCGAGCGGCTCGCGGCTGGTGGACAGGATGGACAGCCCCGGGCAGGCGTCGAGCAGCCGGCGGGTGAGCGCCGCGGCCGGTGCGATCACGTGCTCGCAGTTGTCCAGGATGAGCAGGATCTCCTGGTCGGCCAGCGCGCTCACGAGCCGGTCGGCGGCGTCGGACCGGCCGAGGTCCGGTGGCCGCAGCCCCGCCTCGCGCAGGCCGAGCGCGCCCAGCACCGCCTGGGGGATCTGGCCGCCGTCGTCGAGCGGGGACAGGTCGACGAAACACGTGTCCTGCCCCCGGCGACGGGCCGCCTCGACCGCCAGCCTGGTCTTGCCGGTGCCGCCGGGACCGGTCAGGGTGACCAGCCGGGAGTCCCGGAGCGAGTCGATCCGCTCCAGCTCCGTCGCGCGGCCCACGAAGCTGGTGAGCTGCGCGGGGAGCCGGTGGCGGGCCGCCTGCCCGCGCGCCCGCTCACCGCGCAGGATCGCCAGGTGGAGTGCCGCGAGCTCGGGCGAGGGGTCGGCGCCGAGCTCGTCGGCGAGCAGCCGCCTGATCTCGTCGAAGACGGCCAGCGCCGCCGCCTGCTGCCCGGCGGCGTGCAGCGCCCGCATGAGCTGGCCGCGCAGCCGTTCGCGCAGCGGGTGCGCGGCCACCAACTGCCGCAGCTCGGCCGTCGAGGTGCCCTCGGGGAGCGCGAGCTCGGCCTCGACGAGGTCTTCCCGCGCCGCCAGCCGTGTCTCCTCCAGGCGGGCCGCCTGCGACGGCGCGAAGGGCGAGTCGGCCACGTCCGCCAGCGCGGGCCCTCGCCACAGCTCCAGCGCGTCCTTGAGCGATCTCGCGGCGCGCTCGTGGTGCCCCGCGGCCAGGAGCCGGCGCCCCTCGCGGGCGAGCCGCTCGAAGCGGTGGGCGTCCACGTCGTCGGGGTCGACCGCGACCCGGTATCCGGTCCCGTGGAACTCGATCAGGTCAGGGGGGAGGTTGCGGCGGAGCCGGGACACGTGGGCCTGGATCGCGTTGGCCGCCCCGGCCGGCGGGTCGTCGCCGTACTGGCCGTCGATCAGCCGGTCCACGCTGACCAGCCGGCCCGCGTCGAGCAGGAGCAGCGCGAGGAGCGCGCGCGGCCGCGGCCCCCCGACGGAGACCGCTCCACCCTCAACCGTCCGGACCTCCAGCGGCCCCAAGATGCCGAACTGCACGGAACCGATTGTGTCCCATGTGTCCCGCCCGCGAGGCCCGCCGCCCACCCCCCGGCCGCGCGGCCGGCCGCTGTCCGTCGCGCCGGGGGCGGCCGGCACCGTGTCCGTACCGATGCTCCCGGGTCAGGCTCGGCGTGGACCACGGCGCCGTCACGGTGATGACCGGCGGCCTCGGCCCCTCATTCCCGGTGGGAACGCCCGGAGCGCGCCCCGGAGTGCAGTCTCACCAGGGCCGGGATGGCGAGGGCGAAGACGATCAGCAGGGCGAGGCCGGCCCGCAGGGCGCCGGCCCAGTCGGCGAGGCCCGTCCGGGCCGCCCCGGCCACCCCGGCCGCGGCGGCCCCGCCGTCGAGGACCGCGAAGAAGACCGCGCCGACGGCGGTGACGCCGAGCACACCCGCCATCTCCTGGACGGTGCCGAGCACTCCGGCCGCCACCGCGGCATGGCGGTCACGCACCCCGGCCAGCACTGACGCGATCAGCGGCGACATCACCCATCCCATCCCCGTCCCGGCCACCGCCAGTCCGGCCGCCAGCCATCCGACCGGACCGGCGGCGGCGTGGTACAGCAGGGCCAGCCCGGCGGCCAGCGCCAGGCCGCCGGCGCACGGCAGCCGCCGGCCCAACCGGCCGGCCAGCCGCCCGGCGACGGCCGAGCCGGCCAGGAATCCGGCGTTGAGCGCGGTCACCAGCCCGCCGGCGGCCGGCGGCGCCAGCCCCCGGCCGTCCTGCAGGTAGAGCACCAGCACGAACGGCAGCCCGGCCGAGCAGGCGAACAGCGCCAGCACCGCGGCCAGCCCCGGCGCGAACCCCGGCTCCCGGAAGATCGCCAGATCCAGCAGCGGGGCCCGGCCGGCCGCGGCCCGCCGGCGCTGCCGGCGGGCGAACCCGGCCAGCAACGGTACGGCGGCGGCCAGGGCGGGCCACGTCCAGGCCGGCCAGCCCTGTTCACGGCCCACGCTCAGCGGCCCGGCCAGCGCCAGCAGCCCGGCGGCCAGCAGCAGCGCCCCGGCCCCGTCCAGCCCCCGCCACCGCCGGCCCGGGCGCCTCTCGCCGGGCCCGGGACCGCCCGCCCCGGGCGGCAGGAGCGGGGTCAGGGCCAGCGCGGCCAGCCCGATCGGCAGGTTGACCAGGAAGCAGGTGCGCCAGCCCAGCCCGGCCGGGTCGGCCGCGACCAGCAGACCGCCGACCAACTGGCCGCTCACCCCGGCCAGGCCGACCGTGGCGCCGTACCAGCCGAACGCGCGGGCCCGGCCGGCGCCGGGGTACAGCACCGTCAGCAGTGCCGGCACCTGCGGCGCCAGCAGCGCCGCCGCCAGGCCCTGGCCGACCCGGGCGGCTACCAGCGCGCCCGCGGTGGGCGCCGCCGCGCAGGCCGCCGAGGCCAGGGTGAACAGCGCCAGGCCGGCGGCGAAGACGCGCCGGGGTCCGTGCAGGTCGCCCAGCCGTCCGGCCAGGATCAGCCCGGCCGCGTAGGCCAGCCCGTATCCGGCGATCACGAACTGCATCGCGGCCGCGCCGGCCTGCAGGTCCCGCCGGGTGGACGGGATCGCCACGGTGACGATGAAGAAGTCGAGCGTGGTCATGAAGACCGCGGTCAGCACCACCGGCAGGGCCCGCCACCGGTTCCGGTCCCTGTCCGGCACTCCGCGCGAGCCGGGAGGGCACGGCGGGCAGGCAGGCGGCGTGATGGTCGGCATGTGGGGATCTCCAGCGTCTGATCGCCGGCCCGCGCCGGCGACGCCCCACCTTGGCCAGCGGCGACTCGCGGCGCTGGCGTATTTCGGCCGTCGATGTGCCGGGCGGTCGCACCGGATTACAGGTCCGAATTCAGCTGAAATTACTGGTCTGAAGCTCGCCGGGGTCGGGCCGCACGCCCGCCGTAGCTTTGCTCCATGAAGCGCCCCTTCCAGCCGGAAGGGGCTGATGAGGAGAAGGGCACACCATGGATCTGCAGCTTTCCGGCCGCGTCGCGGTCGTCACCGGCGCCTCCAAGGGCATCGGCCTGGCCGTCACGCGCACCCTGCTCGACGAGGGGGTCCGCGTCGTGGCGGCCTCGCGCAAGAGCACCCCGGAGCTTGAGGCGCTCGGCGGTGCCGGGCTGCTCCACGTGCCGGTCGACCTGATGGACCCCGAGGCGCCCGGCCGGGTCGTGGCGCGTGCGGTGGAGGAGTTCGGCGGGCTCGACATCCTGGTGAACAACGCCGGCGGTCCGCCGCCCGGCGTCTCCCTGCCGCGCTTTTCGTTCCTGGCGCCCACCGACGACGACTGGCGGGTGATGTTCGAGTTCAACCTGTTCTCGGTCGTCCGTGCCATCCGTGCCGCCGTCCCGCCGATGCTCCAGCGCGGCGGCGGTTCGATCGTCAACGTCTCCTCGGGCAGCGCCCGGCTGCCCGCCCCGATGAACGTCGACTACAACGCGGCCAAGGCGGGCCTGAACAACCTGACCAAGGCGCTGTCGGAGGAGTTCGCCCCGCAGGGCATCCGGGTGAACACCGTCTCGCCGGGGCCCGTGCGGACGGCGTGGTGGACCGAGGAGGGCGGTGCGGCCGACATCATCGCCGCCCAGGCGGGCACCGACCGGGACAGCGTGATGGACAGCGTCGCACCGGAGATGATGAAGCTGTCGACCGGGCGCCTCGTCGAGCCGCAGGAGGTGGCCGACGTGATCGCCCTGCTCGCCTCGCCGCGCTCGGCGAGCACGACCGGCGCGGACTTCGCCGTCGACGCCGGGTTCCTCAAGGAGGTCTGACCCGCCGGGGTCCACCGGCCCGGACCTCCCCGGCTGCTCCGCCCCGACCCCATGGGTCCGGGCGGAGGGCGGAGACCGTAGATTGTCCCTCCGGGCCGCTCAGGGGACCGAGGTCCCCGTCGGCGGCGCGGGAGAGAAGTTCGAGTAGTTTGTCACCGGATGTCGAGGACCTGCCTCCGGCTCCGACCGAGAGGTGACAGCGCGCCGGCAGGGCACGCGCGACCGAGGGGACACCCGGGATGAAGTACGTAGCGATGATCTATGGCAACCAGGCCAAGTGGGACTCCTTCCCGGCCGAGGCGTGGCCGGAGGCCATCGCCAGGCAGGAGGCGTTCAACGCCAAGTATCGGGAGACCGGGGAGCTGCTGGGCGCCTACGGCCTGGCGGACGCGGCCAACGCCAAGCTCGTGCGGCGTGAGGGTGGAGCCCCGGCGGTCACCGACGGGCCGTACCTGGAGACCAAGGAGTACATCGCCAGCTTCTACCTGTTCGACTGCGAGAGCGAGGAGCGCGCGCAGCAGATCGCGGCGGACATGCCCTTCGCCGACGTGGAGCCGGTCGAGCTCTGGCCGGTCCTGCACGGGTCCGCGGCGGACATGTGAGCGTGGACCGTGGTGTCGAGGACCTGCTGCGCGAGCTCGCGCCGCAGGTCCTCGGCGCGCTGGTCCGCCGGTACGGCGTCTTCGACGCGTGTGAGGACGCCGTCCAGGAGTCGTTGCTCGCCGCCGCGCTCCAGTGGCCGGCCGAGGGGATGCCGGACAACCCGAGGGGCTGGCTGATCACCGTCGCCTCGCGCAAGCTGGTGGACCAGGTCCGCAGCGAACAGGCACGGCGGCGCCGTGAGGACCGCATCGCCCTGGCCACCCCGCAGGCGGAGCTGCTCAGCCGGGCCGCCGACGCCGACCCGGGCACGGACCGGGACGACTCCCTCGCGCTGCTGTTCCTGTGCTGCCACCCGGCGCTGTCGGCGCCCAGCCGGATCGCGCTGACGCTGCGCGCCGTCGGCGGCCTGACCACCGCGCAGATCGCCGCGGCCTTCCTGGTCCCGGAGGCGACCATGGCCCAGCGCATCAGCCGGGCCAAGCAGACCATCAAGACCTCCGGCACCCCGCTGCGCATGCCCGAGGCGGCCGACCACGCCGAACGGCTGGGCGCGGTGCTGCACGTGCTGTATTTGATCTTCAACGAGGGATACACCGCGACGGACGGCGCCGACCTGACCGCGCCGGCGCTGTCGGTCGAGGCGATCCGGCTCACCCGGATGCTGCACCGCCTGCTGCCCGACGACGGCGAGGCGGCGGGGCTGCTGGCGCTGATGCTGCTCACCGACGCGCGCCGCCCCGCACGCACCGGCCCCGACGGCGACCTGGTGCCGCTGGCCGAGCAGGACCGTGGCCGGTGGGACCGCCGGCTCATCGCCGAGGGGATCGAGCTGATCAGTCAGACCCTGCCCCGGGGGCAGGTCGGCCCGTATCAACTGCAGGCGGCCATCGCCGCCGTCCACGACGAGGCCGAGCACGTCGACGCCACGGACTGGCCGCAGATCCTCGTGCTGTACGGGCTGCTGGAACAGGTCGCGCCGAACCCGATGGTCACCCTCAACCGCGCGGTCGCCGTCGCCATGGTGCACGGCCCCGCCGCCGGGCTGGCCCTGCTGGCCGATCTGGAGTCCGACCGGCGGATGGCCCGCCACCACCGCCTGCTCTCGACCCGCGCCCACCTCCTGGAGCTGCTCGGCGAACACGACGGCGCGGCGGACGCCTACCGCGACGCCGCCCGGCGCACCACCAGCGCGCCGGAACGGCGCCACCTCGCCTCCCGCGCGGCGCGGCTGGCCTCCGGACGGAGCTGAGCCGGGCCGCCGGTGGCCCATGGATGAGGCTTCACAGGAGCAGGCGCACCGCGGCGAGCAGCGTGAGCGCCACCGTGATCCGTTCGAAGAGCTTGCGGTCGATGCGTCCGATGACCACGCGGCCGGCCGCCGCCCCGGCGAGGACGGCCGGGAAGGTCAGCGCGGCGAACCCGAGCGTGGCCGGGGTGACCAGGTCCAGCGCGACACTGAAGGGCACCTTGAACGCGTTGATGATGAGGAAGAACCACGCGCTGGTCCCGAGGAACCCCAGGATCGGCAGGCCCGCCGCCAGCAGGTACAGGGCCATGACGGGCCCCGCCGCGTTGGCCGTCATGGTCGCGGCGCCGGCGAAGAACCCCGTGAGGGCGGCCACCGGCCGGCGGTGGGCGAGGGAGTCCTCGGGGCCGCGGCGCCGGTTCCACAGGTGGACGGCGAGGATCACCAGCAGGATCCCGCCGATCAGCCGTCTCATCTGCGTGTCGTCGACCCAGCGGACGACGACCGCGCCGGCCGCCACGCCGGCGGCCACCCACGGGAAGAGCCTGACCAGCTTCGGCCAGTCCGCGTGGCGGCGGTAGGCGACCACGGCGACCACGTCGCCGACGAGCAGCAGCGGCAGCAGGATCCCGGTGGACTGCTTGGCCGGCAGGACGAGCGCGAACAGCGCCACCGCCACCGTCCCCGCGCCGGAGACGCCCGTCTTGGAGAACCCGACCAGGAACAGGGAGAGCAGGATCACCGCCCATTGCAGGGCGTCGAGAGTGGGCATCAGCCGCGCCGCCGCCGCGGCTCCGGCGCGGGGAGCGCCCGTTGCGCCGGGCGCGCGGGCCGTCCCCGCCGTCCGGCGGCCGCCTCCCGGGCCCGTCCGATGCCGGCCATGGTCCCCCCCTGACGTGGCCCGCCCGGAGCCGCCGTGCGGCCGCCCCTGTGACCGGCCAGAGGACATCATGCCGTGCTGTGCGGTTTCGGAATGAATCGCCCTCATGATCCCGCTCCGGCCGGCCGGGCCCCGCGCCGGCGTGCCGGAGCACTCCGCCGGCGGGGGCGCCGCCACCGTCCGCCAGGCCCGCCGTACCCGGGTCAGACGGTCTTGACGGACCCGCCGTCGATGAGGTGGTCGGCGCCGCTGACGCTGGCGGCGTGCGGCGAGGCGAGATAGACGACCATGGCGGCCACCTCGGCCGGTTCGACGAAACGGCCCGTGGTCATGCCCGTCCAGGCCGGGAGCTGCGCCAGCACCTGCTCGTGCTCCAGCCCCATCGACCTGGCGAGCTCCGCGCCGTAGCCGGCCGGGTCCTCCCACATGGAGGTGCGCACCACGCCGGGCGAGACGGTGTTGACGCGCACCCCCCGGGGGCCGAACTCCTCGGCGAGGGCCTTGCCGAACGCGGTCAGCGCCGCCTTGGCGGTGGTGTAGGTGACGGGGCCGGCGTGTGGCATCCGGGCCCCGTTGGAGGAGATGTTGACGACGCTCCCCCGGCTCCGCAGGAGGCTGGGGAGCGCGGCCCGGGTGGCGCGGACCGCGCTGAGGAAGTTGAGGTCGAACGCGTGCAGCCACTGCCCGTCGTCGAAGCCGAGGAATCCGCCCAGCTGCCCCTCGCCCACGTCGCCGCCGCCGACGTTGTTGACCAGCAGGTCGATCTCACCCAGCTCCGCCAGCGCCTCGCCGACCAGCAGCGCCGGACCTTCCTGTGTGGACAGGTCCACCGGCACGGCGGTCGCGCCGGTCTCCTTCAGCTCGGGCGAGACCGTGCGCGCGCCGGCCACCACCCGCATCCCCTCGGCGGTGAGTGCGGACACGATCGCCAGCCCGATCCCCCGGCTGGCCCCGGTCACCACGGCGGTCTTCCCGCTCAGTCCCATGTCCATGAGAGTCCCTTCCAGAATCTGCATCACTCAAGACGCAGTGAACATAGTAGTTGCAACATGAATGTTGCAACTACTGCCGGAAGGGCATCTCTGGTGTAGTCTCCAGTCCGTGACGAGGGCGCAGAGCGCGGCGGAGGGCGACGTGGCGGGCCACGGCGGCCGGGCGCGGCGCGCCGACGCCGAGCGGACCGTGCTGGCGATCCTGGAGGCGGCCGAGCGGGTCCTGAGCAAGAACCCCGCCGCGACCATGGAGCAGATCGCCGAGGCCGTCGGCGTCGCCCGCACCACCGTCCACCGCCGCTTCGCCTCCCGCGAGGCGCTCGTGGACGCCATGACGGCCTGGGCCACCCGCCAGTTCGGCGCGGCCGTGGACGCCGCCCACTCCTCGACCGCCCCGCCGCTGGTCGTCCTCCACCAGGTGACCGCGAACGTCCTCCGCATCAAGATCGACTGGGGGTTCGCCATGGGCCGGGCCCCGCAGGGCGATCCCGAGGTCGCCCGCGTCCACGCCGCCGTGCTGGACAAGTGCGACGAGATGTTCCGCCGCGCGCGGGCGGCGGGCGTCCTGCGCCCCGACGCCGATCTCCGGTGGACCCGCCGCGTCTACTACGCCCTCATCCACGAGGCCGCGCAGAGCGAGGGCGACGCCGACACCCTCGCCGTCCAGGTCGTGGACACTCTCCTGCGGGGCGCCGGCGCCGGCCACTGAGCTCCCGCCCGCGGCCGTGGCCCGCCGCCGGCCCGAGACCGCTAGAGGATCGCCAGGGGGTTGATGGGGCTGCCGGTGCCTCCTTCGATCTTGAGTGGGGCCGCGACGAAGACGAAGTCCCCGCCCGTACGGCCGGCGCACGCCGCGGCCAGTTCCTCCAGCCAGAGCATCTCGGCCAGGTGGATGCCGTGCCGCCAGAGCAGGATCATGTGGAGGTCGTCCTCCAGGCCCTCGTCGGCGAGCTGGCGGGCGTTGAGGCCGCCGATGGCGGCGTTGTCGGAGGCGACCATCGCGACATCGCGGGAGGCGAGCCAGCGGCCCGCGTCGGCCGACAGGCCCGGCTGGCCGGACCAGTAGTCCTCGGGGGAGCTGTCCCAGACCAGGGGCCAGCCGGTGCGGACGACGGCCACGTCGCCGGGCCGCACGTCGTCGCAGATCTCCCGCAGCAGGTCGCCGGAGACGCGCAGGTCCACCGGGAGGTGGTCCAGGCCCAGGTGGCGGGGGACGTCGAAGAGCACGGCCCGGGCCACGACGCCGCCGACGGTCTCGATGCCGCACCGGGCCGCGCCGTACGATCTGACCCTGGCGGCGGGATGGCCGTTGTAGATCTCCTCCCCCGACCACATGTGGCACAGGGCGTCCATGTGGGTCGTGGTGCCGTGGCAGGTGACGATGACGGCGTCGTCGGCCATGCGGAGACCCGCGCCGACCGGGCGGGTCCCGGCCGCGTAGTCGCCGCCGTCGACCGACATGAAATGCTGCGGCAGCGGGCGGCCGCGCAGGTGGGGGACCGTCGTGGGGGCGGATGAGGAGGTGGCCCCCCTGAGGGGCATGGCCAGGCTGATCACCTGGCCGGTGGCGGCCGAGGCCAGCGCGGCGAGGACCGTCGCGGGGGTCAGCAGGTTCAGCGTGCCGCGCTGGTCGTCTGGGCCGAAACGGCCCCAGTTGTTAGGCTCGGTGACCAAGCAAGTGCTCACTTTCATGGAGGGGCGGTCATGACGGCGGTTCACGGGCAGTGCGATCCCCGGTTCTCCCGGGTGCGCGAGGTGTTCGACGGACACTTCGCCGAGGGCGAGGAGCTGGGCGCGGCGTTCGCGGTCTTCCTGGACGGCGAGCCGGTCGTGGACCTGTGGGCCGGGGTCGCCGACCGGCACAGCGGGCGGCCCTGGGAGCGCGGCACCCCGGCGCTGACCTACTCGTGCACCAAGGCGGTGACCGCGACGGCGGCGCTGCTGCTGGCCGAGCGCGGGCTGCTCGACGTCGCCGCGCCGGTCGCCGACGTGTGGCCGGAGTTCGCCCGCGGCGGCAAGGAGCGGATCACCGTCGAGCACCTGCTGACCCACCAGGCGGGGCTGCCCGTGATCGAGGAGCCGGTGCCGGTGGAGGAGTTCGAGGACCAGGCCGCCATCGCCGACCGGCTGGCCGGGCAGGCGCCGATCTGGGAGCCCGGCACCGCGCACGGCTATCACGCGCTGACGTACGGCTTCCTGCTCGGCGAGGTGATCCGCCGGGTGTCGGGCAGATCCGTGGGCGAGTTCGTGACCGCCGAGATCGCCACGCCGCTGGGGCTCGAACTCTGGTTCGGCGCGCCGCAGGACGTGGCGGCGCGGGCGGCGCGGCTGTCGGCCGGGGAGCGGCGCGGGACCGCCGGGACCGCGGAGGACACCGGGACCGCGGGGACCGCGGAGGGCACCCGGACCGCCGGGACCGCGGAGGGCACCCGGACCGCCGGGACCGCGGAGGGCACCCGAACCGCGGGGGGCGTACAGGCGCTGTCCGGGGCCGCCCCGGACGCCGTCCCGCGGGTGTCGGGAGCCGCCGCGCCACCCGGCGACCCGCTGACGGAGATGTCCAGGGCCGTCCTCGACAAGGACAGCCTGATGAACCGGGCGCTGGGCAACCCGCCGATCCACCTGCTGAAGGGTGGCGCCAACCACCCGGTCATGCTCCGCTCGGGCTGGCCGGCGGTAGGGGCCGTCGCCACGGCGCGGGGCCTGGCCGGCTTCTACCGCGACCTGGTCGCCGGGCGGATCCTGCGCCCGGCGACCCTGGCCGGGGCCGTCCGGCGGCGGGTCGACGGCCGGGACATGGTGCTGTGCGTCGGCAGTTCCTTCGGCCTGGGCTACATGCGCCCGGCCCTGACCTTCCTCACCCCCACCGCGGGGGCGGAGTCCGCCTTCGGCCACACCGGCATGGGCGGGTTCCTGGGGCTCGGCGACGTCGAGCACGGCCTGGGCATGGGCTACACGATGAACAAGATGACCGGCGCGGTCTCCAACAGCCTCCGCGCCTACCGCCTCGCCGAGGCCGTCTACGGCTCCCTCTAGCCTCAATGCATCGTGATGCCGCCGCTGACCGACATGATCTGGCCGGTGATGTAGGCGGCCCTGTCGGTGCAGAGGTAGGCGACCAGGCCCGCCACGTCCTCGGGGGTGCCGAGGCGGCGCAGCGGGACGCTCCGGGTCAGCTTGTCCACCAGCCCAGGCCGGTCGGCGTCCACGCGGCGGAGCATGGGGGTGTCGGTGGGCCCGGGGCAGACCACGTTCGAGGTCACGTTCGCCCGGGCGGTCTCCCGGGCGAGGGTCTTGGCCAGGCCGAACAGCCCGGCCTTGGTCGCGGCGTAGGCGCCCTCCCCGCCGGATCCGGCCCGCGCGCCGTCGGAGGAGATGAAGATCAGGCGTCCCCAGCCGCGCCCGGTCATCCCGGGCAGCAGCAGCCGGGTGAGGAGCATCGGGCCGCGCAGGTTGACCCGCCACATCAGGTCCCAGTCCGCCGGGTCGCTGTCGGCGAACGGCTCGACGACCGACACCCCGGCGCCGTGCACCAGGATGTCGGGCGCCCCGGCGCCGCCGCAGAACTCCGCGATGGACCCCGGGTCGGTCAGATCCACCGGCAGCGCCGTGGCTGGGGCCCTGGGCCCGCTCGGCGCCCCGGCCCTCGTGCCCAGCCCCAGCGACTGGCTGTTCAGCTCGTCGGCGATCCCGGCGGCGCCCGCCCCGTCCACGTCGGCCACGACGAGCCGGGCGCCGAGCGAGGCGAGGTCGCGGCAGATGGCCGCGCCGATCGCGCCGGCCCCGCCGGTCACCACCGCGGTGCGGCCGTCCAGCCGCAGGCCCTCCATCATCTCCAGACCTCCACGAGATCGGCGGCGGTCACCCGCGCGGCCAGCAGACCGACGGTGTTGTCCAGTACGGCCTGCGCGTAGTCGTCGGGGACCCCGGCCACGGCGTCGGTCACCACCGCCACCCGGTAGCCGAGGTTGACGGCCTCCAGGGCGAGCCCGGGGATGCCGAGGTTGAGGGAGAGCCCGACCGCGACGACGGCCGAGACGCCGAGCGAGCGCAGGGTCGTGTCCAGCGAGGTCCCGGTGAAGGGCGAGAAGCCGTGGTAGCGGCGCGACTCCAGGTCGCCCGGGTCGAGCAGCGCGGGCAGGACCTCGATCGCGCCGGTGCCCTCCAGCATGTGTGCGGGGTCCTTGAGCAGGGCGGTGATGAACGGGCAGTTGGCGGTGTGCGACCCCGCCCGGTCGGCGCGGAAGGCGGCGGTGCAGTGGACCACCGGGATCCCGGCGGCCCGGGCCGCGCTCAGGACCGAGGAGGCGTTGGCCACCACGTTCCGCCGCGCGCACACCTCCACCAGATCCGGAAATCTCGCCAGATCGCCGACGACCCCGCGCTGCATCTCCATCACCAGCACCGCACTGTGCCCCGGTGCGGCCAGTGACCCCAGATCGACCGGCATACGGCCTCCAAACGCCCGAGCGCTTGCTTGGTTATCGGCCAGAGCCTAACACGCGGCCCGGCCCGTCACCCGGGCCCACCGCCCCGTCACCGTCCGGCAAAGTTCGCCGGCCATGACAACCGGCCACCGGGGTGAGACCGTCGAACAAGCGACGGCGCTCGGAGGGGGACTGAATGGTTCCGGGATACCACGAGGTGCGAGAGCTCGGCGCCGGAGGCAGCGGCCGGGTGGTGCTGGCCACCTACGCCCCCACCGGCGCCTACGTGGCCATCAAATATCTGGACGCGGCGCTGCGGGACGACCCCCGGGCCATGGCGCGCCTGCGCGAGGACGCGCGCGTCATGGTGGAGCTGCGCGATCCGCACGTGGTCCGCCTCCACGAGTACTACGAGGACGTGCTCGACGCCGCGCTCGTGATGGAGCTGGTGGACGGGGTCGCGCTCCGGAAGGTCCTGTGCGCGCACGGCACCACCAGCCCCGAGGCGGCGCTGGCGGTGCTCAAGGGCTCGCTGGCGGGCCTGGCCGCCGCCCACGCCGCCGGGATCGCGCACCACGACTGCAAGCCGGAGAACGTGCTGGTCCAGGCGGACGGCACCGGCAAGCTGACGGACCTCGGCATCGCCGCCCCGGCCGGGGAGCCAGGCATGCCCGCGGGCACCCCGGCCTACCTCGCGCCCGAGCGGTGGGCCGGGGCCCCGGCCGGCCCGGCGAGCGACGTCTACGCGGCCACATGCGTGTTCTTCGAGTGCCTCACCGGGCGCGCGCCGTACGGGACGGACCGCCCCGCCGTGCTCATGCGCCGGCACCGGACGGCGCCGATCCCGCTGGAGGCGGTGCCGGGCTCGGTGCGGGAGCTGGTCGCCCGGGGGCTGGCCAAGGACCCGGCGGACCGGCCGCCGACCGCCCCCGCGTTCGTCGCGGAGCTGGAGGCGGCCGCGCTGGCGGCCTACGGGCCGGGGTGGGAGCAGCGCGGGCGGCGGCACCTGGCCGAGCTGGCCACGCTGCTGGCGCTGACCTTCCCGCTGGCCGGCTCCTCGTCCCGGCCCGGCGTCCCGGTCGCGCGGCGCGTGGCCGGCCGCATGGGCACGATACGCCGCCCCCGGCTGGGCCCGCGGGTCGTGGCCGGGGCCGCGGTGATCGCCGTCGCGGTCACCGTCGGCCTGGTCGCCGCCGGCCGGACCCCCGACCGGCTCTCCGCCGGCACGATCTTCACTCCGGAGCAGCGCCCGCCCGGCGCCGAGGATCCACCGGCGTCCACCGGGAAGGCGCCCTCCGGGAAGAACCCGGGATCGCCTCCGCCGGAGCCGGTCGCCACCCCCGGGCCGTCACGGAGCGCCTCCACCGGCCGGGCCACGCCCTCGTCGCGGAGCGCCCACCCCAGCCGCCCCGACCGCCCGACCCCGGCCCCCTCACGGACCCCCTCCGGGACGCCCGCCCCGACCGCCACGGGGGCGCCGCCACCCGCGCACGCGGTCAGCGGCCTGGCGATCACCGGGATCGACGCCGGCGGCGCCACGATCGCCCTGCGGGCCTCCACCGCGGCGGAGGTCGTGCTGAGCGTCGGGTTCGCCGAGGGGCCGGACCCCGCCCGGCTCGCCGAGGCGCCCCCGTACAGCCTCACCCTCACCGGGGCCGGCTCCTACTCCCGGAGCGTCCCGCACGCCTTCACCGCCCCGGCCTGCGGGCAGACCCTCTACCGGCGGGTCACGGTCTCCACCTCACCCCAGGCCGCCGGCGGCCCGCGCAGCCGCACCGCGCGGGTCAGCGGCGGCCCGTGCCCGCCGCCTCCGGTCGAGAGCGTGGACATCGTCTCCTTCGACGGCGCCACGGTCCGCCTCCGCGTGCGGACCGGCGGCACCTCGACGGTGACCGTGAGGCTGGAGTCCACCCAGAAGGTCGTCGGCGGCGAGGGCGGGTCCACCGGCGGCGTCCAGGTGCTGGAGCTGTCCGGCCGGACCGACTACACACGCGAGGTCGCCGTGGAGTTCGCCGCGCCGCCCGGCTGCGGCGTCTACGTCCACCGGGTGGTGACGGTCACCACCGTCCCCGGGAGCGGCACGCGCTCCCGGGACGCGCGGCTCGACCTCCCGCCCTGCGGACCGGACCCCGACCCCTCCGGGACGGAGTGGCCCCCCGACGGCGGGCCGGTCCCGGACGGATCCGCGGAGGACGGCACCTTGTGAGTGAACCAAGCGTGCGCTAGCTTGGCGATCGATGACCAGTGACACGCTCACCTACTGGGATGCCTGCCGTCGCGGCGAGTTGGTCATTCAACGCTGTACGGCCTGCGCCCGGCGGGTGCACCTGCCCGCTCCCGAGTGCCCCCACTGCGGCGGCGCCGACCTTCCCTACGAGCCCGTCTCGGGCGAGGGACGCGTGCACACCTTCACCGTGGTGCACCGCTCGCCCGTCCCGGAGTTCCGGGGGCGGGAGCCGTACGTGCTGGCCTGGATCGACCTGCCCGAGGGGGTGAGGGCGTTCGGCCGGGTGGTGGACTGCGCACCGGAGCGGGTGTGGATCGGCATGCCGGTATGCGTGACTTTCGTCGACGACCTACCCCATTGGAGACCGACATGAGCAAGCTCGGCAACGTCCTGATCCCCGTCGACGACCTGGACAAGGCGATCGCCTTCTACTCCGGCACGCTCGGCCTGGCGGTGCGCTTCCGCGACGGCGACCGGTTCGCGGCCCTGGACGGAGGGGGCGCCACGGTCGCGCTGGTCGCCGCCGAGGAGCGGGTGACCGGAGAGGTCACCGCGCCGTCCTACAAGGTCGACGACCTCGCGCGGGCCGTACAGGACCTGACCGGGGCGGGCGCGGAGGTGGTGCGCGGGCCCGAGACCGGGCCGCACGAGATCAGAGCCGTCCTCCGCGACCCGTCAGGGAACGTCTTCGTCCTCTACTCATCCCGTTAGCACCTTTCAGCCCCCACCAAGCACCCTCCCCACCCCTCCTCCCCCCCGAGACCCCTCCTCCCTCCGAGCCGTCCCCTGAGCCCACGCCGGCCCGGGGCCCTCACCCGGTGTCCGCTCCCACCCCGCCGAGCTCCGCCCGTCCCGCTGCGTCCTCTCCTCGCCCTCTCGACCGGAGGCCACAATGGCGCGATCCCCCTACGGCAACTACGCCTACGCCATCCTCACCGCCAACGCCCTGCGCACCCCGGGCCGGGTCGCGCTGACCTACTGCGGCGAACGGAGCTTCACCTACGCCGAGCTCGACCGGACCGTCGACAGGCGCGCCCACGCCCTGTCGGCGGCCGGGATCGGGCCGCGGCGGCGGGTGGCGGCGCTGCTCAACGAGACACTGCACGTGGCCGAGGTCTATCTGGCGGCGGCGAAGCTGGGCGCGGTCACCGCGGCGCTCAACCCGTACTGGCCGGTGGACACCCTGCAGGCGGTCGTCGCGCACTCCGGCGCCACCGCCTTCGTCTACGACTCCACGGTCGAGCGGGCGGTGGCCGAGATCCGCCCCCGGCTCCCCGCCGTCACCACCTGGATCAAGGTCGGCGGTCCGGGCGAGGAGGCCGTCGACCTGGACGCGCTGACCGCCGACGCCCCGCAGGAGGCGTTCACTCCGGAGGGCTCCGGGGACGACCCGCTCGCGCTCTACTACACCTCGGGGACCACCGGCCTGCCCAAGGCCGTGATCCACACGCACGCCTCGTCGCTGGCGACCGCGCGGATCTGGCTGGACGTGCCGCGCGCCGAGGATTCGGTGCTCGGCACCGGAGCGATCATCTGGGGCATCGGCTTCCCCGCGCTGGTCGGGCCGGCGCTGTACGCGGGGATGCGGCTGGTGCTGGAGCAGGACTGGGGACCGGCGAACTTCCTGAAGGTGGTCCCCCGCGAGAGGGTCACCCACGTCTCGCAGATCCCGTCGTTCTACGCGGCGCTGCTCGGCGCCGACGACCACGACGGGGTGGACCTGTCGTCCCTGCGGGTCATCATGCTGGGCGGCGAGGCGCTCCCGGCGGCGCTGCTGGCCAGGATGCGGCAGCGGCTGCCCGGCGCGGGCGTCTACTGCTACTACGGCCAGACCGAGGCCCCCTACACCTGTTTCGGCCGGGTGGACGACGGCAGCACGCCGCTCGGCTCCTCCGGCAGGGCGAGGACCGGCAACGCCGTACGGATCACCGGGCCGTCCGGCGACCGGGTGGTCGGCGAGGTGGGCGAGATCAACCTCGCCGGGCCGCACCGGATGGCCGGCTACGACCGGCTCCCCGACAAGACGGCCGAGGTGCTGCGCGGCGAGTGGTACGTGGGCGGCGACCTGGGCGTCCTGGCCGAGGACGGCAACCTGACCGTGCTCGGCCGCCGCGAGGACGCGATCCTGAAGGGCGGCGCCTGGTCGCAGCCCTCGGTGGTGGAGGAGGCCGCGGTGGCGCTGGACGGCGTGGCCGAGGCCGGCGCGGTCGGCGTGCCCGCGCACGTCGACGGCCAGGCCGCGGCCGAGCAGCGGATCCTGCTCGCGGTGGTCGCCCGGTCCGGGCACTCCCTCGACCCGTCGAAGCTCGCGGTCGCCCTCGCCGAGTCGCTGCCCGAGCACCAGCGGCCCGACCGCATCGTGGTCGCCGACGGGCTCCCCCACTTCCAGGACGCCTCCGGCGGACCCGGCAAGCTGCTGCGCCGGGAGATCCGGGAGAGGTACCTGCACCTCCTGGAGGGGGCGTGAGCGGGCCCGACCCCCTGACGGCGGCCGCGCTCCCCGAGCACGAGGTCAAGGCGCTGCTGCGGGAGGCCGGCGTGCCGGTGCCGCGCGGCGCCACGGCCGCCTCCGCCGGGCAGGTCGCCGCGGCGGCCGAGGGGCTGACCCCGCCGCTGGTGCTCAAGGCGTTCGGGACCGGGCTGGTCCACAAATCGGACTCGGGCGCGGTACGGCTGGCGCTCGGCGGGCCCGCCGAGGCCGCCGAGGCCGCGGCCGGGATGCTGGAGGGGCTCCTCGCCCAGGGCATCACCCCGGACGGCTTCCTGGTCGAGGAGCAGGCCGCGCCGGGGGTCGAGCTGATCGTCGGCGCCGTCCGCGACCCGGGGTTCGGGCCCGTCCTGCTCGCCGGGCTGGGCGGCGTCTGGACCGAGGCCCTGCGTGACACGGCGGTGTGCCTGTGCCCGGTCTCCGAGACCGACGTCCGGCGGATGCTCGCCTCCCTGCGCGGTGCGCGGCTGCTGCACGGCTACCGCGGCCGCCCGGCCGTGGACCTGGACGCCCTGGTGAAGCTGCTGCTCACGCTCGGCGGGGCCGGCGGGCTGTGGGAGCGGCTGGAGCTCGGCGAGTTCGAGCTCAACCCGGTGATCGCCACCGGGCAGGGCGTCGTCGCGGTCGACGCCCGGCACATCCCGGATGAGCCCTGCGCGGAGCCGCCGTCCGCCCCGGCGGCCGGGACCGACTTCACGGCGCTGTTCGAGCCCCGCGCCGTGGCCGTCGTGGGGGCGTCCACCAGCCGGCCGAACTTCGGGAACATGTTCCTGGAGTTCTACCGGGCCACCGGGGTGCCGCTGGTGGCGGTGCACCCGGAGGCGGACGAGATCGACGGCGTGCCGGCCGTACCGGCGCTGGCCGACGCCGACGCCGACTACGCGCTGGTCGCCGTACCCGCCGCGAGGTGCGCCGAGGTCGTACGGCAGGCGGGCGGCATCCCGTTCGTCCAGGTGATGAGCGGCGGGTTCGGGGAGGCGGGCGCGCCCGAGCTGGAGGCCGAGCTGGTCCGGGCCGCGCGGGAGGCCGGGACGCGGCTGCTCGGCCCCAACTGCATGGGTGTCTACAGCCCGCGCGGCGGCCAGACCTTCATCGGCGGCGAGCCGGGTCCGCCCGGGCATGTGGCGCTGATCTCGCAGAGCGGTGGGCTGGCCGGGGAGGTCGTCAGGGTCGGCGAACGGCGCGGGCTGGCGTTCAGCCGGGTGGCCACGGTCGGCAACTCCGCCGACGTGACCCCGGCCGAGCTGCTGCGCTGGCTGGCCACCGACGAGCACACCTCGGCCGTCGGCATGTATCTGGAGGATCCGCGTGACGGCCGCGCCCTGTTCGAGGCCCTGATGTCCGTGCGCGGACGCCTGCCCGTCGTCCTGCTGGTCGGCGGCCGGAGCGCCCAGGGCCGGCGGGCCGCCGCCTCCCACACCGGCGGCATGGTCGGCGACGGCCGCGTCTGGCAGGCCCTGGCCGGGCAGACCGGCGCCACCCTGGTCACCAGCCAGGACGACCTGATCGGCGCCCTGTCCTTCTTCCAGTCCCACACCGGCCGGCTGGGCACCGTCCCGGCGGACGGCGGGGACGGGGACGGGGACTCCGCGGTGCTGGTGATCGGGCCGAGCGGCGGGGCGAGCGTCCTGGCCGCCGACGTGTTCGACGCGGCCGGGCTCTCGCTCGACGCGCTGCCGGAGGAGGCGAGGACCGGGCTGAGGGCGCTCGGGATCGGGGTCGGCAGCTCCCTGGCCAACCCGCTGGAGATCCCGGTGGGGCCGCGTGGCCGCCCCGAGCTGGTCCGGGAGGCCATCGCTGCGATCGTGGCGCGGCGACCTTACCCGGACGTCGTCGCCCACGTGAACGTGCAGAGCTTCTTCACCTACGGGAGCTCGGCCGAGCCGCTGTACGCCTGCGCCCGCAACCTCGCCCAGGCCCAGCAGGACCTGCCGGCGGTCAGGATCACGCTGGTCACCAGGAACGGCGAGTGCGCGCCGCCCGGGGTCGAGGACGGGGTCCGCGCGATCGCGGCCGGCGCCGGGATCCCTGTCTACCGTTCGATGGAGGCGGCCGCCGTGGCCGTCGCCGCCGCCAAACGTTTCACGCGAGGAGCCTGAGATGGGTCTGCTGGACGGCAAGGTCGCACTGATCACCGGCGGGGCCAGGGGCATGGGAGAGTCCCACGTGCGGCTGTTCCTGGAGGAGGGCGCGCGGGTCGTCTTCGGCGACGTGCTCGACGACGAGGGCAAGGCGCTCGCGGAGGCCACGGGGGCGCTGTTCGTCCATCAGGACGTGACGGGGCCGGAGGACTGGCGGCGGGCGGTGGAGGTCACCGTCGAGACGTACGGCAGGCTCGACGTCCTGGTCAACAACGCCGGGATCCTCAAGTTCCGCCGGATCGCCGACATGACGCCGGAGGAGTACGACCGGGTCCTCGACGTGAACCTCAAGGGCACCTGGCTCGGCGTCAAGTCGGTGATCGAGCCCATGAAGGCCGCCGGCCGGGGCTCGATCGTGAACATCTCCTCGGTCGAGGGCTTCATCGGCGCCGAGGGCATGTCGGCCTACGCGGCCTCCAAGTTCGGCGTGCGCGGCGTGACCAAGGCGGCGGCCCGGGAGCTGGCCCGCTTCAAGATCCGGGTGAACTCCGTCCATCCCGGCGCCATCAACACCTCCATGGTGCAGGACCCGGAGATCATGGCCGAGGTGGACGGCGAGGCGTTCCTGAAGTCCATGGTCATCAAGCGTTTCGCCAAGCCGGTCGAGGTCTCGCACGTGGTGGCCTTCCTCGCCTCCGACCGGGCGAGCTACTGCACCGGCAGCGAGTTCACGGTCGACGGCGGCATGCTCACCGGCGCGGGCTACTGAGCCCTGCCGCCGAGGCCCCGCCGGAGCGGCCCCGCGGCCCGTCCGGGTGCGCGGCGTCGCGGCTCCCGAGGCCGGCAGGCCGGGATCATCCCGGCAACCGGTTCTGCGCCCACTCACGGGGGGTGATGAACAGGCCGGTGGCCTCGACCAGCGGCGTGCCGTCGGGGAGCGCGATCCGCCCCTCCGACCAGGACTTGCGGCCCTCGGAGCGGGTGTACTCGGCGGTCGCCACCAGCGGCTCGCCGTAAGGGACCCGGCGCAGGTAGCGCACGGTCAGGGTGGCGGTCATGCCGGCGACGCCGGCCATCGCGACCGCGTGGCCCAGCATGTGGTCGAGGATCATGGCACTGATCCCGCCGTGGACCGCGGCGGGCGGCCCCTCGTGCGTGGGGCGGAAGCTCAGCTCCGCGCGGACCGTCCCGTCCGGAGCGGTCCGGGCGACCAGCGGGAGGGCGTGCGGGTTGGCCGATCCGGTGACGGCGTTGCCCGCGTGCCGGGGCACGCCGTCGGGACCGATCTCGAAGGGCTGGGGGGAGGTCCGCCGCCGGGCGCTCAGGCGCTCGGTGAGGGCGGCCAGTTCGGCGGCGACCGCGGTGAGCTCGCTGTCCGGCACGTCCGTCAGCACGACGGCGTCGACCAGGTCGCGGGCCCGCTGGGTCAGTGCGGCCAGTGCCGCGAGGGCGGCGTCGGCGTCCTCGGTGGAGGCGAGATCGGTCGTCATGGGCCTACTTTAGAACACGTTCTACCGAATCACGTTCGACAACCCCGGGGCGGCCGAACGCCCGGACGGTCCACAAAACTTTTTGTTTGACCGGTTTAAGCGGGAAAAATGGTAAAAGCGGCCTCTGACGTCGGTGTTTGCCACCCACCCCGGGGGAAGATCCCTTGGTGCGTGCTTTAACCTGTCTTGACCTTCCGCTCCGGACGGGTAACCTCCCTGGGCACGGAAGACAACTGACCAATGGTGCCGCCACACGGGTCCCGATCGTCCCTTTGGATCGCTCCCGTGAACGTGCCATCGCTCAACCCGTCTCCCGGTAGCCGGGTTGCGAGGGCGGCGCGACCATGCCTTCACGGCTGCCGGGGGTCCCCTCGAAACTGTCTATGACCCCTGAGATGCAGAAGTTCATCGAACTGCTGGAGAGCGAGCTCGGATACTCCGAGAAGGGCGGCGGTTACACCAAGTTCGGTCACTGGTACGGCGAGAACGTCGAGTCCGACGCCGACTACACCGCGGCACCCTGGTGTGACATGTATCTCTCCTGGGCGGCCAAGAAGCTCGGCTACGAGGACTGGGTCGGCCAGTTCGCCTACACCGTCTACCACGCCGAGTGGTTCAAGGAGCAGGACGCCTGGGGCACCACCCCCAAGCCCGGGGCCATCGTCTTCTTCGACTGGAGCGGCTCGAAGAAGATCGACAACATCGACCACGTGGGGATCGTCACCAAGGTGACGGGCAGAACGATCCACACGATCGAGGGGAACATCGACGGAGGCGTCGCCAAGCGCAAGGAGCGCGACACCGGCAAGGTCGTCGGCTACGGGTATCCGGAGAAGATCAAGGCCCGGCTGGACCGGGAGGCGTCCCAGAAGCAGACGATCGTCACCGCCGACACGCGGGCGGACAACTCGGTGGTGCTCGACCCCGTCCCCAACCTGCTGGCCATGGTCCCCCCGCCCGACCTCGTCCGGGAGGCCGGCGCGTCGGCGGACCCCGCCCCGGCCAAGGCCGGTCCCAAGCACGCCAAGGCCGGTCCCAAGCACGTCAGATCCGCCGCCACCTCCTCCGCCGGCGAGAAGGCCGGTGAGAAGAAGGCCGCCGAAGTCGCCCCGCGGCCCACCCCGGAGACCGGCGAGACGCCCGTCCAGCCCCAGGTCTCCGCCGGCCGCACCACCACGAGCGGCAAGCACGCCAAGGCCACCACCGCGGACACCAACGCGCTCGCGACCACCCCCACCGCCCTCAGCAGCGGTCTCTCCCCGCAGGTCCCCCAGCTCGGCAGCCCCACGGTGCTCGCCCCGGTCCTGCTCGCCGCGGTCGCGATCATCGCCCACGCCAAGGTCAAGCAGTCGAAGGCACGGCTGTCCTTCGCCGGGAGCGGCACCGCGCCCGCCCGCCCGTCCCGACGGACCCCGGGCCGCCGCCGCGCCCCCGGCCGCCGCCGGATCACCAAGGTCGCCCCCGTCCTCGCCGAGGAGCGCCGGACCGTCCTGGAGACCGTCGCCGAGACCACGCTCGCGCCGGCCGCGACGGCCGAGTTCCCCTCGGTCACGACCCCGCTCGCCCACGTCGGCGAGACCGCCTCGCCCACCCGCGTCGGGGAGACCTCCTCACTCGGCCACGCCGGCGAGACCCCCTCACTCGGCCACGCCGTGGAGACCGCCCCGGCCGTCCGCGTCGAGGAGACCGCTCCGGCCGCCCTCGCCGGGTGGACGGGCCCCTCCGACCACGCCACGGGCACGGGCCCGCTCGACCGCGCCGAGGAGACGGGCCTGGCGGGCCTCCTCGGAGAGACCGGCCTGTTCGGTCTCACGCGCGCCGAGCAGGCCAGCCTCGCCCGTGCCGAGGAGGCCATCCGGGCCAGCCTCGCCCGGACCGGGGAGAGCGGCCAGGGCGGCTTCTTCCGCCCCGAGGAGGGCACCCGGCCCCGCCTCGCCCAGGCCGGCCGGACCGGCGCGGCGGGTCCGGCCCGCACCCAGGAGACCGGCCAGGCCGACCGGCGCCACGACGGCCCCCGGGTCCCCTACCAGGGCAGGCGCCGCCTCCGCGAGCGCCCGGTCGTCGAGTCCTCGACCTTCGTCCAGGACGGCCCCCTGCGCGGCCGGCGCCACCGCCGGGCCGAGCCCGTGGTCAGCACGACCATCCCGACCGGCCCGCTCACCGCCGAGTCCAGCGACGTCCTGGTCCACAGCGGCTACCAGGGCCGCCGCCGGGCGAGGGTGCCGGTCTGACGGAGGCGGACGCCCGTCCGTGACGGGTGTCCGCCGCTCGCCGCGGACGGGAGGGCCGCCCGGGACCTCGGGCGGGCCCCCGCGGGGGTGGCCGGGCGAGGTGCCGGTCTGACGGAGGCGGCCGGCTCTAGAGGCAGTCGGCGGCGAAGGCCGTGAGACCGGCGACGGCGTCGCGGCCGCGGCGCCAGGGGCGGACGATCATGCGGTCCACGCCGAGCCTCTCCCACCGGGGGATCTCGGCGGGACCGGTGAGCGCGTAGGCGTGCGCGGTGACCGAGAAGGGACGGCCGTCGCGGAGCGCGGTGAGCCTGTCGAGCTGGGGGCCGATCGTCTCCAGGGAGTGCGGCATGCTGATCCAGCCGTCGCAGAGCCGGGCGGCCCGCCGCAGGGCCGCGCCCGACTCCCCTCCGGCCAGGATGGGCAGCCGGTCCTGGACGGGCTTGGGTTCGAAGGCGACCTCGGGGAAGCTGTAGAAACGCCCTCCGTGCTCGACGGCCGGCTCGGACCAGAGCCGCCGGGTCACCTCGATCGCCTCGTCCAGCCGGGCCCCCCGGGTGCCGAAGTCCATCCCGGCCGCCAGCCACTCCCCCTCGTACCACCCGGCGCCCACCCCGCAGATCGCCCGTCCTCCGGACACCCGGTCCAGGGTGGCGAAGGCCCGCGCGGAGACGAAGGGGTGCCGCAGGGCGTAGAGGTGCACCGCGGTGCCCAGCCGCACCCGGGAGGTCAGCCCGGCCAGCCAGCAGAGGTAGGCGGGGGCGTCGAACAGCGGGGTGCGTGGCGAGATGCCCGGCCTGTCGGTGCCCGGGTAGCGCGCCAGTGACAGGTCGGTGGCGAAGACCAGGTGCTCGGGCAGCCAGACCGACTCGAAGCCGAGCTCGTCCGCCGCGACCGCGACGTCCCGCCAGGCGTCCGGGTGGAGCAGTCCGAGGGGGACGCCGAACCTCATCGCCGCCCTCCCGCGCCCCGCCCCGGCCGGATCACGGCCATCTCCGCAACACGGGGACGCCGAGGATCGCCTCTCTCAGCCGTGAGCGGTGCAGGGCGGTCCCGCCGTAGGCGGCCGAGAGCGACCACACCCGGGCGAGCCAGAGGCCCAGGTCGAGTTCGCCGGTGTAGCCGATCGCGCCGTGCACCTGGAGGGCGGTCCTGGCGGCCAGCTCGGCGGCCTCGCCCGCGGCGGCCTTGGCCGCGCTGACGTCCCGGTCCACGGTGGGCAGGTCCCGGTCCACGGCGAAGGCGGCGGCGTAGACCAGGGGCGCGGCGAAGTCGACCGCGATGGCGACCTCGGCGAGCTGGTGCTTGACCGCCTGGAACGACCCGATCGGGCTGCCGAACTGCCTGCGCGTGCGCGCGTAGCCGACGGTGGTGTCCAGCAGGTGCCTGGCCGCCCCGATGAGCTGGGCGGCCACCGTGACCGTCATCGCGCGCGCCGCCGGGGCGGCCCCGGCCCGGAGCCGGGTCCCGTCGCGGAACTCCACGCCGAACAGCCGCCTGGCCCGGTCCACCCCGGGCTGGGGCGTCAGCCGTGCCGTGTCGGGCCGGACGGCGTACGGCACGCCCTCGCGCTCCACGATCAGCAGGTCGGCCAGGTCGGCGTCGGGCGAGTAGTCCTGGTCCCCGATCCGCACGCTGACCCGCAGCGAGCCGGCGGCGAGCTTGTCCAGCACCGGGTCCCCCGCCAGCAGCAGGGGGGCGGCCACGGCGGTCTCGGCCACCGGGCCGGGCAGCGCGGCCCGGCCGGCCTCCTCGAAGGGGAGGACCGCGTCGACCAGCCCCAGGCCGAGCCCGCCGTGCTCCGCCGGGACCAGCAGCCCGAACAGCCCGATCCCGGCGAGCTGGGGCCAGGCGGCGGTCCGTCCGTCCCGTACGGCCGCGGCCGGGCAGTGGACCCTGAGCACCTGCCGGACCGCCGCCGCGAGGGCGAGCTGGTCGTCGGTGAAGGCGGAGTTCATCGTGGCAGCCCCAGAACGCGTTCGGCGATGATGTTCCGCTGGATCTCGTTGGTGCCCGCGTAGATCGGACCGGCGAGGGAGAACAGGAAGCCGTCCAGCCATCGGCCGCCCTCCTCCGCGTCGGGGGCCCCGCCGTCCAGCAGGCCGCGTTCGCCGAGCAGCCGGAGGGCGAGGGTGTGCATGCGCACGTCGAGCTCGGACCAGAACACCTTGCCCATGCTGGAGGCGGAGCCGATCTCCTCCCCCGCCGCCAGCCTGCGGGCGGTGCCGAAGGTGTGCAGCCGGTAGGCCTCGGCGTCCAGCCAGGCCCGCGCCACCTGGTCGGCGAGGACCGGGTCGGCGCCGGTCGAGCGGGCCAGCCGGACCAGCCGGTCGGCCGTAGCGAGGAACCGGCCGGGGCTGCGCAGGGTGAGGCCGCGCTCGGAGGAGGTGGTGGCCATCGCGATCCGCCAGCCCTCGCCGGGGGCGCCGAGGACCTGGTCGTCGGGGACGTACAGGCCGTCGAAGAAGAGTTCGGCGAACCCGTGCTCCCCGTCGAGCTGGGCTATCGGCCGGACGGTGACGCCGGCCAGGGGGAACATGAAGTAGGTCAGCCCCCGGTGCCGGACCGAGGCGGGGTCGGTGCGGAACAGCCCGAAACCCCAGTCGGCGTAGGAGGCGCGGGAGCTCCAGGTCTTCTGCCCGTGGAGCAGCCAGCCGCCCTCGGCCCGCTCGGCGCGGGAGGTGAGGGCGGCGAGGTCGCTGCCGGCCTCCGGCTCCGACCACGCCTGGGCCCAGATCTCGTCGGCCCGCGCCATGCCGGGCAGGAACCGTTCCCGCTGCCCGGCCGTGCCGTGGGAGAAGAGGGTGGGGGCCAGGAGGAAGATTCCGTTCTGGCTGACCCGGCCGGGGGCGCCCGCCGCCCAGTACTCCTCTTCGAAGATCAGCCATTCGATGAGGCCGGCGCCCCGCCCGCCGTACTCGACGGGCCAGGACACCACCGACAGCCGCTCCTCGGCGAGCCGGCGCTCCCACTCGCGATGTGCCTCGAATCCCTCCTGGGTGTCCATGGAGGGCAGCGGGGCTCTGGGAACGTGCCCGGCCAGCCAGTCTCGCACCTCGGCCCGGAATGCCTGCTCCGCCCGCGTGAAGTCCAGATCCACTCAACCAACCTAGCGCACGCTTGGGAAGCCGTACAAGGAGGGGCGGCACACGCCGAGGTCCGCCGGTGGATTCACCGGCGGACCTCGGTGGGGACCGGGCGGGACCGGGCGGGTCCCCGCGGCCGCCGGCGGAGCTCAGCGCTGGTCGGGCGGGCGCTGCCCCATGTTGCGGCGCAGCTCCTCCAGCTCCGCCTCCAGTCCGGCGATCCGGGTGTTCGCCCCGGGGCCGGGCCTGTGCTGCGGCGTCCCGTACGGCGACTGCGGGCGGACCGCCCGGGTGTCCTCGGGAGCGGGCGGGAGCGGATAGGGCGGCCGTTGCTGGTAGGGCTGCTGCTGCGGCGGCACGCCGTACGGCTGGCCGGGATGGGCGGGCTGGCCGTACTGGCCCTGCCCCGGCGGCAGGTAGCCGGGCTGCGCCCCGTACGGCGCGGGCGGGAAGGAGGACGGCGGGGTCTTCGAGCGGCGCTTGCCCCTGACCACCGCGCCCAGCGTGCCGAGCACGAAGAGGACGGCCAGGCCGCCGCCGCCCCACAGCACCCACGGCAGGATCGACGAGGAGCTCTCGTCCTTGCCCGCGGTGATGGCCTGCTGGGAGTCGGTGATGTACTTGGCGACGTACGGGTGGTTCGGATGCAGCGCCTGGACCTCACGGAACTTGGGCAGCGCGTCGGAGTAGCGGTTGGCGAAGAAGAGGTCGAGCGCCTCGTTGTAGGACTTCGTCGTCACCGACTCGGCCGACTTGATGTTCTTCTCGTTCAGCTTCTCCCTGACGATGCTGACCGGCAGCACGAAGCTCTCCCCCTCGGTGGAGCCGCCGTCCTGCTGGATCAGTCCTCCGACCAGGATTCCGATGACGTTGCCGTCCTTGCTGAACACCGGGCCGCCGGAGTTGCCCGGGTAGGAGGGGGCCTGGGTCTGGATGTACGGCACGCCCTCGGGGGTCTGGCGGCTGGCGTTGTAGGGACCCTCGGTGAAGGCGGGGTCGAGCTTGGACTCGATGTTGAAGATCGAGGTCTGGGTCACCGTGCCGGGGAACCCGCTGATGTAGAGGGTGTCGCCCACCCGCACGTCCGAGTCCTGGCCCAGGGGGACGGTCGGCAGGTTGTTCTGCCCGTTGGCCTTGAGGATCGCCACGTCCTTGCCCGGGTAGACCGTGCCCTTGGCGACCAGCTCGATCGGCACCGCCTTGGCGGTCTTGTCCACCCCGCCGCCCGGCAGACTCTGCAGCAGTGACAGGGAGCTCTGCACATTGCGGATCTTGATGTTCTCCGCGTTCCAGATCTGGAAGATCTTGGCGGCCGTCCGGACGATCTCCTCGTCGGAGGCGATGTCACCGAGGTCGGCCACCAGGTCGGCGGCGTCCTTCTCGTTGATCTTCGTGAGCGCCTGGGTCGCGAAGGTCTCCGCCAGTTCGCTCTCCTCCTGGCCGACGCAGTGGGCCGCGGTCACCATGTAGCCGTCCGGCGTGACCCACCATCCCGTGCACAGGCCGCCGGCCGTCGCCTCCACGACCCGCTCCGGCGCGCCGGGCGAGAAGTAGCGGCCCGGCTCCTTGGCCATCTGCTGGACGACCCACCGGTAGATGCTGTTCTCGTCGGATGAGATCTTGCCTGACTGGACGGCGGCGACCCCTTGCTGGGTCAGACCTCTGATCGCCTCCAGGTTCGCCACCGGGGTCGGCACGGCCACCTCGGCCGTGTAGGAGACCGAGGTCAGCTGCACGGCCGGATGCGTCCGGGCCGCCAGCCATGTCCCCACCGGAACGTCCAGATCTTTCGGCTTTGCCATGGCGGCGCCAGGCAGGGCCAGCACACCGGCCAGCACCAGGCCGGTCAAGGCGGTGAATCGTGCCCACATTTGCGTTCTCTCCCCAAAACTTGCTTCCCGGGCGAGAGCATGGCCGAGACGACTTGGGGGGCACTTGGAAGCGACTGGGAAATCGGCGGGGGACGCCCGGTGACGCACCACGAAGATCAAACGGGCCGGGCTTCCGGCGTGCGGCCGGGGCGCGCACGAATGCACGGCCACGACGGCGAAGGCCGTGTCCGGTTATACCGGGCACGGCCTTCGCGACATTATCCGCCCCCCTAAACGCACCGGCTCGGCCCGGACGGGGAAAGTCCGGCCGGGATCCCTCCGGATCCCGGCACGGCTCTCAGGCCCGGCGGGGCCGGCCCGGCCGGCGGGCCGACAGGGGCCCTAGCAGTGGCAGCACAGGCTGTACCGGTCGGTCAGCGCGCTCCACCTGCTCAGCAGGGACACGTGGCGCGCGCAGCCACCGAGGCCGAACGCGCCGAACTTCTCGGCGGAGCCGGCGAGCCCGACGACGCCGACGGAACATTCACGCCCGGTGAGACCGACCAGGCCGACGGAACCGACGGAACCGACGGAACATCCACGTCCGCCGAGACTGACCAGGCCGACGGAACCGATGGAACATTCACGTCCGCCGAGGTCCAGGATCCCGACGGAGCCGACGGCGCATTCGGGCCCGCTGGAACTGACCGAACTGGTCAGCCCGGTCGGACCGGCAGGACCCTCAGGACCGGCGGGACCCTCAGGACCGGCAGGACCAGCAGGGCCCTCCGGACCGGCAGGACCCTCCGGACCGGCAGGACCAGCAGGGCCAGCAGGGCCAGCAGGGCCAGCAGGGCCAGCGGGACCCTCAGGACCGGTGGGACCAGCGAGGCCCTCAGGACCGGCAGGGCCTTCAGGACCGGCAGGACCCTCCGGACCAGCAGGACCCTCAGGACCAGCAGGACCCTCAGGACCGGCAGGACCCTCAGGACCGGCGGCACCCACAGGGCCAGCGGGACCCGCGGGGCCCTCAGGGCCGACCGGTCCCGCAGCGCCGACCGGTCCCATCGGTCCGGCCGGACCCTGAGGACCGGCCGGGCCCTCAGGACCTGCGGGGCCCTCAGGACCCGCCGGACCGACCGCGCCTGCAGGCCCCATAGGCCCAGCAGGACCCGCGGGACCAGCAGGACCCATAGGACCCGCAGGACCCGCAGGACCCTCCGGACCCGCAGGACCCGCAGGACCGGCAGGACCCGCAGGACCCGCAGGACCGGCAGGACCCGCAGGACCGGCAGGACCCATAAGGACAGTGGGACCGGCAGAACGCTTGGGACCAGCGGAATCGTCGGCCCGCTTGACGCTGGAGGAGCACGACTTCGAGGAGTCGTGGCGGCGGCCGGGATTGTTGTTGTTGTTCTGGATGTTCAGGTTGCACTTGCTGTCGGAGCGGCAGGAGGAACACCGCTCCTTGCAGCACGAGGTGCAGTGCCTTCTCCGGCATCCGCACTGATGGCCCGGGCCCACGGGCTGCTTCACGACACGAGGCACGACGCGAGGCGCGGCGGGCTTTAGGGGCACCCCGTCGGCGCCGCCGATCCCGAACGGAGGGGCGATCGCTTCCGCGCGCTCGGCGGCGGCATCGGCCGGAGCCTGATTCGACGAGACTACGAGGACACCGGCGACGGCCGCCACGGCCAGGGCCCCCATACGCTTTCCGGAAATAGGAATTGATGACAATCTATTTCGGCGATGAAGCACTTAATTTCCCCTGAAGTTCCTAGTGGCAGGAAATACCGATCGGTCGCACCGCCACGATGGCGATTAGTCAGAATGTACCTTCAAAGCACCGGAGAGTGCCCGTTGACATAGTTGAGGGAAAGCAAATAAATGCCATGGAAACAAAACCTTCGCCGACTCTTCGCACGCTTCGCACTTGTTGTCGGGATTCAATGCGAAATCGGGACGCATATGCGCCCGATGATAAATAAGGCGCCGATGAGGCCGTCCGGTGGGATACCGCTCCTCGAAATCAGCAGAACGCACGGCACCAACCGGAACCCGGCACCGACCCGGAGCGCGGCCCTGGCCGGTCAGCCGAGATAGGCGGCGCGGACCACGGGGTCGTCACCGATCTCGGTGGGGGTGCCCGAGGCGATGACCTTGCCGAGATCGAGGACGACGAGGCGGTCGCAGGTGTTCATGACGAACCCCATGTCGTGTTCGACCAGCAGGACCGTGGTGTCCAGCGCTCCGATGATCTCCTTGAGGCGGCCGGTCTGGTCGGCGTCGAGGCCGGAGGTGGGCTCGTCGAGCAGGAGCAGCGAGGGGCTGTCGGCGAGGGCGCGGGCCAGCTCGACGAGACGCCGCCGGCCGACGGGGAGGGCCGCCGCGTAGGCGTCGCGCAGCTCGGTCAGCCCGCACAGGGCGAGCACCTCGTCCACCCGCCGCCCGCGTTCCCGCTCCAGGCTCCGGCGGGTCCGCAGGCCGGTCAGGTCGGCCAGGAGACCCCCGCCTCCGCCCCGCCACTCCATCGCGGCCAGCACGTTGTCGGCGACGGTCAACCGGCCGAACACCTGGGTGCGTTGGAAGGTACGGCGCAGCCCTCCGCGTGCCCGCCGTACCGCCGGAACGCCCGTGGTGTCGCGGCCCGCCACCGACACCGAGCCCGAGGTCGGCCGGCGGAGGCCGGAGATCACGTCGAACAGCGTGGTCTTGCCCGCGCCGTTGGGCCCGATCACCCCGCAGACCTGCCCCCGCGGCACCTCGAAGGAGACGTCGGTGAGCGCCCGGACGCCTCCGAAGGACACCGACACGGCCTCGACGGTCAACGCTGTGCTCATCGCTCCCCCACCGCCCTCACCCGCAACGCGGGCCGCTCGCCCGTCACGCCCGGCCGCGACCACCGGGCCCCGGTGGCCCTCCACGCCCGCTCACCCGGCCCCGGGTAACCCGTGGCCAGCCCGCTCACCTCACCGCGCCGGCTTCTCCCTCTCACGCGACCCCCAGGTAGGCGGCGGTGAGGCGGGCGCCGTCCACCTCGGCGCGGGGGCCGGTCCAGGTGGCCCTGCCCAGGCGCATGAAGACGACCGTGTCTGCGAGTTCCAGGGCCGAGGTGGCCTTCTCCTCCACCAGGAGCAGCGCGACGCCGCGCTCCCGGAGCTCGGCGAAGACCTCGAACACCTGCTCCACGACGAGCGGCGCCAGGCCGAGCGACGGCTCGTCGGCGATCAGCACTCGGGGCGGCCTGACCAGCGCCGGGGCGAGGGTGAGCAGCTGCTGCTCACCGCCCGACAGCGCCCCGGCCGCGACGCCCCTGCGGCGGGCGAGCTGGGGCAGCCGCCCGTAGACGGGAGCGGGGTCGGCGAGCCAGGTGCGCAGGTTCTCGTCCACGGTCAGTCCCGGGAACACCCCGCGCCCCTCCGGGGCGAGCAGCACGCCCGCCCTCGCCCGGCGGTGCGCGGGCCAGGAGGTGACGTCCACCCCGTCCAGGATCACCCGCCCGGCCGTCACCGGCAGGTCGCCGGCGGCCACCGCGCAGGTCGTGGACTTGCCCGCGCCGTTCGCCCCGAGCAGCGCCACCACCTCGCCCGGCCGGACGGCGAGGTCCACGCCCCGCAGCACCATGACGTCGCCGTATCCCGCCACCACGTTCTCCAGCCGGAACAGCGCCTCCGGCCCGGCCCGACCCTCCGCCGGACGGGGCCCCGCGATCAGGCCCTCCTCCGGAGTCGGACCCGCCACCAATGCCTCCTCCGGCCGTGGGCCCGCCACCAGGGCCTCCGCCGGGTGGCGCCCCACCGCTCGGGCCTCCCCCAGGTGCGGAGCCGCCGCCCGCACCCCGCTCTCGGACGCTCCCTCCCCCGCGGGCCGTGCCCCGCCCACCGGCGTCTCCTCCCCTGTGACCGCCGGCGCCTCGCGCTGGACGGCGGCCGCGCCGTCCAGCCGCCGCCTGGCCACCCGCCGCCGGTGGCGGCTCTCGGCCAGCTGGGCGAGCACCCCGTCGGGGTGCTTGGCCAGGACCATCCCGCCGACGCCGAAGAGGATGGCGCCGACGTGGGCGGAGACGTCCCATCCGGCCAGCAGCTCGGGGAAGACCGCGGCGATCAGCCCGCCGAGTACGGCGCCGCCGATCCGCCGGACGCCTTGCAGGACCACCACGGCCAGCCAGACGAAGCCGGCGGAGGCGGGCAGGTCGGTGGCGGTGATCGAGCCCTTGGAGATCGCGAACAGCACGCCGCCCAGCCCGGCGATCCCGGACGCCAGCGCGAACAGCATGATCTTGGCGCGGGGGGCCGAGATGCCCGAGGTGGTCGCGGCGGCGGGGGCCGAGCGGACGGCCAGGACGGCCCGGCCGGAGGCCGAGCGCTCCAGGTTGCGCACCAGCAGGCCGACCAGGCCGATCAGGACCAGCAGCAGCACGACCCGGACCCGGGGATCGGTGGTGTCGGCGAACCCCAGGCCGATCGCCGGCAGCGGCCAGCCGATCGTGCCGTTGCTGAACGCGTCGATCTGGAACAGCACCTGATCGGCGAGGAGGGCCAGGGCGAGCGTCGCCAGAGTGAGGATCCGCCCGCCCAGCCGCAGCGCGGGCAGCGCGACGAGGACGCCCACCGCGGTCGCCCCCAGCACGCCCAGCAGGATCGCCACCGGGAACGGCAGGCCGGAGGAGAACGCCCAGCCACAGGTGAGGGCGGCCATCGAGGCGAAGGACGCCTGCGCCAGGTTGACCATGCCGCCGATGCCGGTGACGACCACGAACGAGCAGAAGATCAGTGCGAGGACCAGTCCCTGGGCCACCACGCTCACATGGAAGTCGTCGGCGGAGCGTGTGAGAGTCCACCCGAGCAGGGCCGCCAGGCCCAGCGCCCACGGCAGGCGCCGCCGCCACGGCGGCAGGTCGGCCAGGTAGTCGGGCGGCGGCGCGTCCTCGGCGGCCGATCCGGCGACCCGGTCCCTGGACCGGTTGAGCAGGATCAGCCCCGCGAACAGCAGGATCACCGGGACCGCCGTGCGCAGCCCGGTGACGTCCTCGGCGAAGTCGGCGTATCCGGCGACCAGGTTCTGCACCACGCCGAGGCCCAGACCGGCCGCGAACGTCCACGGGATCGACCGCAGCCGGCCGAACACCGCGGCCGTCGCCGAGACCGACAGCATCACGGTGAACGCCGTGGAGTCCAGGCCGAGGGTGGAGACGGCCAGCACCCCGGCGAGCCCGGCGAGCGCCGAGCCGAGCATCCAGGCCACGGCGGAGGAGGCGTCGGCGTCGATCCCGCGCAGGGTGGCCAGCCTGCGGCGGTCCACCGAGGCACGCATCCGCAGGCCGTACGGCGTGTGCCGCATGAAGGCCCACAGCCCCGCGGCGGCCAGCGCCGCGAAGCCGAAGGTGATGAGCTGGTCGGAGTCGAGGTGGACGCCGCCGAAGGTGAAGGGGACCGCGGGGTAGGGGCCGAGGCCGCGCGGCAGGGAGGTGGCGTCGGCCCGCGGCAGCCCGAACGGCTCGGCGACCAGGTCCACGGTCCACAGCCCGAGGGCGGGCAGCGCGATGGTCAGGCCGATGGTCCCGACGATCTGCGCGGTCTCCCCCGCCTGCGCCAGGCCGCGGAACATGGCCCGGTGCAGCACGTATCCGAGCAGCGGTGAGAAGAGTCCCACCGCGACCAGCCCGGCCTGCCAGGCCGCCAGCCCCAAGCCGGCGTTGAGCTCGAAGAACAACAGGGCGGCCAGGAAGCCGACGGCGCCGTGCGCGAAGTTGAACACGCCCGTGGCCGAGTAGGACAGGGTCAGCCCGGAGGCCATGACCGCGAACACGGCACCGGTGACGAGGCCGCTGACGATATAACCGAAAAGCTCCGACATAAGGGCCTTCACCCCGGGGTTTCGCGCCTGGTCACTGCCTTGCCTGATCGCTCTCTTGCCTGGTCGCCGCCTTGCCTGGTCACTGCCTTGCCCGGCGACCGCCTTCTCGCGGCGAGGCCGGTACCTCGCCTCCTACCGCAGGGGCCGCACCTCGACCGCGCCTCCTACCGCAGATGCGGCGCCTCGCCCCCTACCGCGGGGCCGGCGACACCGCCCGCATACGTCTCCCGCGACGGGACCGGCCTGGGCGGCCGGGATGTCCCTGCGGACGCCCCGGCCCGCCCCGCCCCGCCGCCCGCGCGGCCCGCCAGACTCGCGGGCGGCAAGTCCTGGCCGCTATTTCAGCGGCACGTTGTCGAAGCACTTCATGTTCCTGGCGACCCTGAAGGCGCCGCCCTCAAGCTTGACCAGGGCGCCGCAGCCGTTGGGCTCGGTGTGGTCCTTGGGGTAGCGGATCCTGCCGAACCCGGCGTTCTCGTAGGTGAACGAGCCGTTGGCGGTGGCCAGGAACCTCTCCCTGGTCAGGTCTCTGCCGGTCTGTTCGAGCACCTTGAGGAAGATGTCGGCGGCCCAGTAGCCGATGGCCAGGTGCTGGGTCAGCGCGGTCCCCGGCGCCGCCTTCTCCACGTCCGCCTTGAGCTGGGCGATCTCCGGGGCCTGGGATTCGAAGGGTTCGAACATGGGGGCCGCGATCACGCCTTCGAGCGCCTGGGCGGTGGCCGGGTCCTTGAGGATGGCGGCGTCGTAGCTGGTCGCGTCGGACAGCAGGCCCCGGTATCCGGCCTTCTTCAACGCGGCGTACAGGCCGGTGTTGAACTTGGTGCCGGCGATGATCGACACCACCAGGTCCGGC
>NZ_JBSFPS010000063.1:0-39346 GCF_053588315.1 Streptosporangium sp. NPDC003464
CTGCGAAGTGCGCGCTGAATGTCTGGCCTACGCGCTGGCGTCCGCGGAGGGCGAGCATCGACGCCGACGGCAGCACGTCCCGCACCAGGTCCACGTGGCCCGGATCGTCGGCCGCCTGGTCCCCCTTGACCTGGACCTGCGTCAGGCTGGGCATCGCCCGGCCGTCGGCGGCGAGCTCCACCGGGTCGAGGCCGAGATCGCGGGCGAAGGCGTTCAGCGTGCCCTTCGCCAGGTTCTCCACGTCGTAGACGATCTGCGACCAGACGGCCTCCAGCGAGCGCTGGACGCTCTCCGGCAGCTCCGCCATGTATTTCTCCAGCTGGGCCTGGGTCTTCAGGGTGGCGATCGCGTTCTCGTACGGCTGGCGGATCTCGGCCACCCGCGCCGCCACGATCCCGGCCACCTCGCGTCCGAGGAAGGTGTTGGCCACCGCGCCCGCCCTGCGCCGGCCGGTCAGCTCGGCGAGCTCGGTCAGCTCGGCGTCCACCCCGGCGAGCCGGGCGGCGACGTCGCCCTCGTCGTCCGATCCCGCGGCGAGGTCGTCCTTGGCCCCGGCGGTCAGCGCGCCCAGCACCGACAGGGCGGCGGCGACCACGGTGGCGCCCCGCGCGGACTCCCTGCCCTCGGCGAAGCCCCGCAGGTGCCGTTCCAGCGCGTCCATGCCGCTACGTGCCCGCAGCGAGTCCGCGCGCTCCGGCCGGCCCTCCCGCCGCTTGGCGGCGGCGGCCTCGGCGAGCTTGGCGCTCACCGGGATCCAGGGCGCCGAGAGCAGCGGGCCCAGCGTCGCCGCCCGGGCCGGGTTGTCCGCCACGGCCTGGGTGACGAAGGCCCTCAGCCGGGCCTTGTTCTCCTCCTGCAGGCTCTGCCAGTTGGCCGAGTCCTCGACCTTGGTCAGCACGAACGCGATCGCCTGGACCCGCTCGGCGGCCTCGGCGAGGAACTCCAGCTCGTGCCGGAGCACCGGCTGGTCCTGCGCGCTGAGCGTGAAGAGCAGGGCGTCGGCCCGCTGGAGCATGGCGACGGTGACCTGCCGGTGCCCCACGGTCAGGCTGTCCACCCCCGGGGTGTCGAGCAGCCGCAGGCCGTCCAGGAGCGGGCTGTCGAGGGTGATGTCCACGCTGACCACGTCACGGCGTTTGCCGGCGTCGCCGCGCATCGAGGCGTAGTCGGGGATCGACTCGACGGTGATCGGGAGTTGGACCGGCCCCTTGTCGGTGCTGCGGTGCACGACGGCGGTCAGCGCCGGGCCGCGGCGCAGGGACAGGAAGCAGTTGGTGGCGACGTCGGCGTCGACGGGCAGCAGGTCGGGGTGGCCCACCAGCGTGTTCAGCAGGCGGCTCTTGCCCCGTTTCTGCGCCCCGGCGACCACGATGTCGGTGCACTCGTCCTTCCAGCGGCCCGCGCACGCGGCCAGTACCTCCGCCAGGTCCTGCCTGCCGCACCGGCCGGCCAGCGCGTGAACCTCGTTGGCGTAGCGGAGCAGCCGGGCCACCGGGCCGTCCGGGTCGGGGGTCGTCATGATATGTGCCGTCTCTCCGGTCGAAGGGATGAATGAGTGAGGGAAGGGGCCGATGAGGTGCCTGTCAGGGGCCGTCCCGGTGGTGGTGCGCCCAGACGGCCTCACAGGCGTCGCAGAGGGCCTCCGCCGCCCGGCGCTGCCGCAGGGAGAGCGGCCGGTGGGTGAGGACGCGGAACCGGGCGCCCAGGGCGGCGGCGTAGCCGGCGATCTCGGCGCCCGGGGTGCCCGGGGGCGCGCCGAGCTGGGTCGCCAGCTCGGCGCCGGTGAGCAGGAGCTCCATGGCCCGCCGGTCGCCGGCCGGGACCATCGGGGCTGGGCCCTGTGGAAGCCCGCCGACCACGAGATGACCTGGCAGGCCCCCTGGGGCCGCGGCTTCCCCGGCTGGCACATCGAGTGCTCGGCCATGTCGCTGCGCTTCCTCGGCGAGCGCGTCGACGTGCACACCGGCGGGATCGACCTGCGCTTCCCGCACCACGAGGACGAGCGCGCCCAGTCCGACGCCGCCGCCGGGCGCGAGGTGGTCGAGCACTGGGTCCACGGCGAGCACCTGCTGTTCGACGGGCGCAAGATGGCCAAGTCCACCGGCAACGTGGTCCTGCTCCAGGACGTGGTCGAGGCGGGCCTCGACCCGCTGGCCGTACGGCTGGCGCTGCTGGAGCACCGCTACCGCCAGCAGATGAACCTCACCTGGGACACGCTCCGGGCCGCCGACAGGACCCTGCGGCGCTGGCGCTCGCACGTCGCCGAGTGGTCGGAGTCGCCGAGCCGCCCGATGCCCGCCGGGCACGTCTCCCGGATCGAGGCCGCCTTCGACGACGACCTCGACACCCCGCTGGCCCTGCGCCTGCTGCGCGAGCTGGAGCGCGACGGCTCGATCGCCCCCGGCTCCCGGTTCGAGGCGTTCCTGCACCTGGACCAGATCCTCGGCCTGGACCTGTCGGCCGACATCGGCAGGTCCAGGAGCCTGCCGCCGGGCGCCGCCGAGCTGCTGGAGCGGCGCCTGCGGGCACGCGAGGCCGGAGACTGGGCCGTCTCCGACCGCCTCCGCGACGACCTGGCCGACCTCGGCGTGCGGGTCGCCGACACCCCGCAGGGCCAGACCTGGTCGTAGCCGGGTACGGCGGGCGGCGCCCCCGCCGGGCAGCGACCCCGGCGGGTGGCGGGCACCTTTCCGGCGGGCCGGGGGGCGGCGGGCACTGCGGGTACGGCGGGCACCTTTCCGGTGGGACGGGGGCGGATCGCGGTTAATGTCGGTGGCGGCCGATAGCGTCCCGGTCATGAGTGAGACTGGCGTTGTCGTACGGCCTGCCACGGTTGCCGACCTGGAGGGAGTGGTGGCCTGCAGTTCCGCGCTCTTCACCGAGGACGCCGGGGCCCGTGACTCCACCCTGAACGTCAACTGGCCCGCCGAGCGGGGCCCGGCCTGGTTCGCCGAGGCCCTGGCCGACCCGGGGCGCCTGGTGATGGTCGCCGACGACGGCGGCCGGACCGTCGGTCACCTGACCGGCTCGGTCTCCGGGCCCACCCCGATGCGTCCGGTCACGGTGGCGACGCTGGGCAGCGTCTACGTGCGGCCCGCCTACCGCGGCCAGAAGATCGGGGCCGGCCTGGTGGAGCAGTTCAGGGCGTGGGCCCGCCACCGCGGGGCGCAGTACGCCGGGGTGACGTCCTACGCCGGCAACGAGGCGGCCGTGCGCTTCTACGAGCGCAACGGCTTCGCGGTGCGCTCGGTGGTCCTGGAGACGGCGCTGTGACCCGGGGCCGCCGCCGGTCCCGGCCGGCCGCGTGCCCGGCCGGGGATCCCGCCCTCCGGCGGGCCGGTCATCACGTGGTGGTCGTGGAGATCCCCGGCCGGTAAGCCGGAAGCGGTGTTTCCCCCTCCTCGGTGCTGCCAAACTTGATCGAGCACGCCGCATAGGAGGTCTTTGTGAGGTTCCGGCCGTATGCCTGGATGCCCCGGCCACTCAAGTGGTCCGCGCGGGCGCTGACCGTCCTCGTGGTGCTCGGTGTGGTCCTCGCCGGAGCGGGCGTGTGGACCGTGCGCGCGTCCTTCCCGCAGCTCGCGGGGGAGCTCAAGGTGGACGGCCTAGCCAAAAAAGTCACCGTATACCGGGATAAAACGGGTATTCCGCATATCTATGCCGACTCCCCCGACGACCTGTTCCTCGCCCAGGGCTACGTGCACGCGCAGGACCGGTTCTTCGAGATGGACTTCCGCCGGCACGTGACGGCCGGGCGGCTGTCGGAGATGTTCGGCTCGGCGACACTCGTCGAGGACAAGGTCATCCGGACCATGGGCTGGCGCAGGGTGGCCGAGGCCGAGCTGCCGATGCTGACCGAGCAGACCCGGCGCTACCTCGACGCCTACGCCAAGGGCGTGAACTCCTGGATGGACCGGAACCCGGGCTTCGCCGGCAGGAGCCTGGAGTACGCGGTCCTCAAGCTCACCAACTTCGGCTACCAGCCCGAACCGTGGACCCCGGTGGACTCCCTCTCCTGGCTCAAGGCCATGGCCTGGGACCTGCGCTCCAACATGTCCGACGAGATCGGCCGGGCGCTGGCGGCCAGCAGGCTGCCCCGCGAGCGGGTGGAGCAGCTCTGGCCCGGCTACCCCTTCGACACCCACCAGCCGATCGTCACCCAGGGCTCGGTCACCGGCGACGGCTTCGACCAGGACACCGAGCCCGGCCAGGACACCGGAGCGGGCCGGGACACCACCACGCGGCCGGACACCGGCGCGCTGACCCGGGCGGCCGAGGCCATGCGCGCGGTGCCGAGCCTGATGGGCGACCCCAAGGGCGGCAACGGCATCGGCTCCAACTCCTGGGTGATCGGCGGCAGGCACACCACGTCGGGCAAGCCGCTGCTGTCCAACGACCCGCACCTGTCGGCCGGGATGCCCTCGGTCTGGTACCAGACCGGGCTGCACTGCCGCACCAAGAGCGCCGCCTGCCCGTTCGACGTCACCGGATTCTCCTTCTCCGGCGTGCCCGGCGTGATCATCGGGCACAACGACAAGATCTCCTGGGGTTTCACCAACCTGGGCCCCGACGTCGCCGACCTCTATCTGGAGCGGGTCAAGGACGACTCCTACCTGTTCACCGGCTCCTGGAAGCCGCTCACCACCAGGGTCGAGACGATCAAGGTCGCCGGCGGCGACCCGGTCCGGCTCAAGGTCCGCGAGACCATGCACGGCCCGATCCTCTCCGACGTCATGGAGAGCGTGAAGGAGACCTTGCCCGGCGCGGCGACCGCCTTCCAGGAACAGGCCGACGCGGTCGCGCTGAAGTGGACGGCCCTGGAGCCCGGCCGGACCGCGGACGCGATCTTCTCGCTCAACTCGGCGCAGGACTGGCAGCAGTTCCGGGCGGCGGCGAGCCGGTTCGACGTGCCCGCGCAGAACCTGATCTACGCCGACACCCGGGGCAACATCGGCTACCAGGCGCCGGGCCGGATCCCGGTGCGGGCCCGGGGCGACGGCACCTGGCCGGTGCCGGGCTGGACCGGCGAATACTCCTGGCAGTCGACCATCCCCTTCGACGAGCTGCCCAGCGTCTACAACCCGCCCGAGGGCTACATCGTGACCGCCAACAACGCGGTCGTCGACCCCGAGCGCTACCCGCACCTGCTCACCAAGGACTGGGCGTACGGCTACCGCTCCCAGCGCATCCTGGACCGCCTCCAGAGCGAGCTCAGGAAGGGCAAGGTGGACGTGGCGACGATGGGCAAGGTGCAGCAGGACACCCACAACGGCTTCGCCCAGTTCCTGGTGCCCAAGCTGATGGACCTCAAGGTGGCCGGCGCCTCCGGGGACGCCCGTGAGCTGCTGCGCTCGTGGGACTACTCCCAGAGCGCGGGATCGAGCCCGGCGATGTACTTCAACGCCGTCTGGCGGCACCTGCTCATCGAGACCTTCAACGACGACCTGCCGGAGAGCGCCTGGCCGGGCGGCGGCGACCGCTGGTTCGAGGTGGTCCGCGTCATGCTCGACGATCCCGGCGACCCGTTCTGGGACGACGCCCGGACCGAGGCGGCCGAGACCCGCGACGACATGCTGCGGCGGGCCATGGCGATGGCCTACGACGAGCTGAGCGCCACCCTCGGCCCGGACCCCAAGTCCTGGCACTGGGGCGACCTGCACTCGCTGGAGCTGGTCAACCAGACCTTCGGCACCTCCGGGATCGCCCCGATCGAGTGGCTGTTCAACCGGGGCCCGTTCCCGGTGGGCGGCAACGACGACGCGGTCAACGCCGCCGGTTGGGACGTCCAGAAGGACTACACGGTGGGCTGGCTGCCGTCCATGCGGATGGTCGTCGACCTGGCGGACCTGGACAGGTCCCAGTGGGTCAACCTGACCGGCGCGTCGGGCCACGCCTTCCACGACAACTACTGGGACCAGGCCCCGCTGTGGGCCGACGGGAGGACCGTCCCCATGCTCTCGAGCGAGGGAGCGGTCAAGAACGCGGCCAGGAACGTCCTGACCCTCGTCCCCTGACGGCGAGGGGCTTCGGCGGCCGGACCCCGCGGATCACGTGGGCCCGCCGGCCGTCGGGCCCCGCGGGTCCGCAGGTCGCGGGGCCCGCAGGGCATGGGGGCCGCAGGGCCTACAGGTCCGCGCGGGCCCGGCCGGCGGGCCTCAGGAGGCTGCCTTCCGCACCCACCAGGGCGATCTGCGGGGATAGTTTCCGTCCTCCAGGTCCGCCAGCCGCTCGAAGACGTTCCACGAGGCCTGGTGCCCACAGATCAGGACGGAGACGACCACCGCGACGACGTACAGCGGGAGCATCGGCAGGCCGACGCAGGCCATGTATTGGGAGGCGTGCCGGTCCTCGTGCCTGAGCAGGTCACCGGCCAGGTAACCCTCCTCGTGCCGGGTCAGCACCACGTTGCCGAGGGTGAACGCCCCGGCGACCGGGAAGGGGATGCGGTAGCCGTGGGCGAGGAGCAGCCCGCCGGGTCCCGCCGTCACCCGGGCCCGGCCGAGGCGCGCCACCAGCAGCCCCAGCGGTGTGGACAGGTTCACGTAGTTGAGCGTCCGCCGTATCCGGTGCATCCGCCGCATATCGGGATTGTGCGCTATCGGGCCGGGCCGTGGTAGGGGTCGTCGCTCCGCGCCGGAGCCGGTCCGGACCCGGCCGGGGACGGCTGGGGACCGTACGGGCGCTGCGCGAGCAGCCACGCCCCGCCGCCCGAGGGGGAGAGCAGGACGCCCGCCAGGACCGCGATCAGGCCGCCGTAGAGGTAGACGTAGCCGGACGGGTCGTTGGCGATGACCACGTCGCCCTCCGGGCTGCCGCCCAGCCAGATCAGCGTGATCGCCATCCAGCCCGCCCCCGGGGCCAGGGCGGCCAGCTTGCCCCTCATCGCCCGCCCGGCGCCGTAACAGGCCGCGGCCAGCAGCACGGCCCAGCCGATCGCCGAGACCGGGACGGGCCGGGCGTACCACGAGTGCTGGAAACCCCCGACGACCCCCGCCACGAGGCCGGCCAGGACCAGCACGGCGTACGCCGCCGCGGTGACCGCCGCCGCCGGGGGCCGCTGTGCCTGTCGGTCCTGCTCCATCACAACCATCGAGGCTAGTGGATCCCGGCGAAGAGGTCGGCTTCGCGGTCGTACGGCTCGCCGAGCCCCCCGACTTCGAGCGGCGCCCCCGGGCCGGCGGGCCCGGGCACCCCGGAGCGCAGGATGAAGTGCTCCACCGCGAGCGCCTCCTGGCCGATGTTGTTGGACAGGGCGAACCAGGGCGCCGCCACGCTGATCTGGGTGGCGTGCGCCCGCATCGCGTCGAGCTTGCGGCCGACGTAGGGCCGGCCGTCGATCTCGGTGGTGATGTCCTCGTCCGCGCAGCCGAACGGCAGGTCGTCGACGGCGTCCTCGGCCAGGAACCCCACCCCGGCCTCACGGATCGCCTCGGCCGCCCGGCGCATCGTGGACCTGGCCGTCGCGGTGAAGTAGAACTTGGCGATCCGCCACGGCCGACCCTCCCCGAACGCCGGGTCGGCGGCCAGCTCGAAGGCCCGCCAGGAGACGCGGTGGGCCTGGATGTGGTCGGGGTGACCGTAGAAGCCGTTCTGGTCATAGGTGACGAGGACCTGGGGCCGCACCTCGCGGATGACCTTGACCAGCTCCCCGGCCGCCTCGTCCAGGTCGGCCTGCCAGAAGGCGTTGTCGCGGTGGTTGGAGGCGACACCCATCATGCCGGAGTCACGCCAGCGGCCAGGACCGCCCAGGAAGCGGTGGTCGGTGACGCCGAGCGCCTCGCAGGCCGCGGCCAGCTCGCCGATGCGGTGCTTGCCCAGGGTGTCGTCCCGGTCGGCGGCCAGGTGGGCCAGCTCCGGCGGGATGACTTCGCCCTCCTCGCCGAGCGTGCAGGTCACCAGCGTGACCTGGGCACCCTCGGCGGCGTATCTGGCCATGGTCGCACCGCTGCCGATCGTCTCATCGTCTGGGTGGGCGTGCACGAGCAGCAGGCGCCGGTCATTCATGCCTTCGAGGGTATCCGGGCCCTTGTGTACAAGGTGATGTGGACCGCCCCGAACACCCGGGTCCGCCCCTTGGTGAACTCCCGCTCCAGCGCCTTCAGCGTCGGGTAGCCGGTCCATTTGGGGCCGTTGAGCCGCCGCGAGACCACCCACACCCGGCGGGAGTCCGGACCGGGCGGCCCCAGCCTCCGGTACGGCTCGCCGTACACGGCGACGAACAGCCGGAAGCGCTCGGGCACGTAGAGCAGCGCGTCGCCGGGCCGCTGCTCGGCGCTCAGCACGGCCGCCAGGGTGCGCAGGTCGTCAGGGCGGTTGGCGGGGGCGCGGACGGCGAGGTGGGCGCTCGTGGAGAGCACCGCCAGGGCGGTGAGGGCCGCCCAGCTCGCCGGGGCGCGGCCGAGCGCGGCCAGACCGGCTCCGGCCAGCAGGGCCAGACCCGGGACCGCGAAGAGGACGTAGCGCGGGCTGTAGACCGGGTGGACCTGCGAGATCAGCAGTGACAGCACCACCGGCAGGACCGCCCAGGGCAGCGCCACCCACACCAGCGACGGCCGTCCGGGAGCCGTCCCGGGCGGCGGCGTGCCCTCCGACACCTGCCCGGGGGCCGTCCCGGGCGGGCGCGCACCTCCGGGCTCCGGCCCGCGGACCGCCCCGGCCACCGGCCCCTTGCCGCCCCCGCCCGTCCCGGCCCGGCCGGCGGGCCGTACCCCGCGCCAGATCCCGAACAGGACGAGGGCGATCAGCGCGGCCAGGAACAGGGCGGGCAGCAACGGTGCGGCCCACGCCGCGTCGCCGCCGGCGATGTCCACCCCGAGCTGCCCCAGGCCGTCGAGGCCCGGCACCTTCAGCCAGAACAGCTGCTCCTCCCGCTGCCCGGCCGCGATCAGCGCGAGCGGCGCGAGCAGCGCCCCGGCCCCGGCCAGCGACGCCAGCCACGGGACGATCTCCGCGCGCCTGCGGACCACGACGCAGGCGTGCGCGGGCAGCAGGAGCAGGGCGTAGAGGTGGAACCAGCCGAGCAGCGCGATCAGCAGGCCGTAGCTGGCGTACCGGGACCGGCGCTCGCCGAGCAGGACCCAGGTGGCCGCGACCGCCACCGCGCTGACCAGGGCGTAGCTCCGCGCCTCCTGGCCGTAGCGGCTGACCATGGGCAGCAGCGCGTAGACCAGCCCGGCCAGCAGGCCCACCCGCGGGGTGGCCAGCTTCCGCCCGATGGCCGCGATCCCGAACGCCGCCCCGGCGACCCCGAGCGCGGAGGGCAGCCGGGCCGCGGCCTCCCCGCCGAAGGCGGCGAACGGCCTGAGCATCAGGTAGTACAGCGCGTGCACGGCGTCGATGTCGTCGAGCAGCCGCCACAGCTCGTCGAACGGCATGGTCGCGGCCAGCACGCTCACCGACTCGTCCCGCCAGAACGACGGGGTGCCGATCCCCCAGAGCACGGACACGAACGCCAGCACGGCAGGTGTCCCCGGAGAGCGGGCGATTCGCGCGGTGAGTGTCACCTGCCCAAGTTTCTCCTAAGACATCTGTTGCTCAAGCCGCCGTCGAGAACCTCGGGACGAGACATGGAACTGGCAAGATGACTGGTATGAGTGAGAGTTTCCCTCGTCTGCAGGCCAGGACCCGCCGGTTCACCCTCGGCGTGCCCCGTGGCTTCACCATCGCTCCGGGTGGCGACCGCGTCGTCTTCCTCCGGACGAAGAGCGGTTCCGACCCGGTCACCTGCCTGTGGGAGTTCGACGTCGCCGGCGGCAAGGAGCGGCTGATCGCCGACCCGCGCGCCCTGGCCGTGGACGAGGACGACCTGCCGCCGGAGGAGCGGGCACGGCGCGAGCGCAGCCGGGAGCAGGCGGGCGGCATCGTCGGCTACAGCACCGACACCGCGGTGACCACGGCGGCCTTCGCCCTCTCCGGCGGACTCTACGTCGTCGACCTGAAGACCAAGCACATGCGGCGGCTGAAGACGCCCGGCCCGGTGATCGACCCGCGGGTCTCCCCCACCGGCGAGCACGTCGGCTACGTGACCGGCGGCGCCTTCCACGTCCAGGACCTCGAGGACGAGATCGACCACGTGCTGGCCCGCCCCGAGTCCCCCGAGGTGACCTACGGCCTGGCCGAGTTCATCGCCGCCGAGGAGCTGAACCGCATGCGGGGCTACTGGTGGTCCCCGTCCGGCGACGCGGTGCTGGCCGAGCGGGCCGACGAGTCGCCGGTCGCGAGGTGGCACATCGCCGACCCGGCCAACCCCGCCCGCCCCGCCACCGAGCAGCGCTATCCCGCCGCCGGCACGGCCAACACCCGGGTCGAGCTGTACATCCTGTCCCTGGACGGCTCCCGCACTCCCGTCCCCTTCGAGGACGAATACCTGGTCACCGCCTCCTGGGACGCCCACGGCCTGACGATCGTCACCCTGTCGCGCGACCAGCGGACCATGCGCCTGCTCAAGGTCGACCCGGCCACGGGCCGCTCCACGACCGTCCGCGAGGACACCGACCCCGCCTGGCTGGACGTCGTCCCCGGCGTGCCCGGCCACCTGTCCGACGGCACGCTGGTCTGGGCCGCGAGCAGCGACGGGGGCCACCGTCTGATCATCGGCGACGAGCCCGTCACGCCCGCCACGCTCCAGCTCCGCGAGGTCGTCGACATCGACGGCGACGCCGTGCTCTTCCGGGCCAGCGGCGAGCCCACCGAGGTCGCCCTGTGGGCCTACAAGGACGGCCGGATCACGCTGGTCAGCCCGGCCGAGAGCGGTGTCTACAGCGGCCACACCGCCGGCGGCACCCTGGTGGTCACCGGCCAGACCCTCGGCGACGAGGGCTCGGCGACCCGCGTCTTCCACCACGGCAAGCCCCGGGGCCACATCGCCTCCTACGCCGAGCGGCACGGCCTGGACCTGCGGGTCTCCCTCATCCGCGCGGGCGGGCGCGACCTGTCCACCGCCGTGCTCTTCCCGGCGGGGCACGTGCCCGGCTCGGCGAGGCTGCCGGTCCTCATGGACCCCTACGGCGGGCCGCACGCCCAGCGGGTCCTGGCCGCCTCCGGCGCCTACCTGACCAGCCAGTGGTTCGCCGACCAGGGCTTCGCGGTGATCGTGGCCGACGGCCGCGGCACCCCGGGCCGCGGCCCCGAGTTCGAGCGGGCCGTCCTGCACGACCTGGCCACCCCGCCCCTGGAGGACCAGGTGGACGCCCTCCAGGGGGCCGCCGAGCGCTTCCCCGACGACCTGGACCTGTCCCGGGTCGGCATCCGTGGCTGGTCCTTCGGCGGTTTCCTCGCCGCCCTGGCCGTGCTCCGCCGCCCGGACGTCTTCCACGCGGCCGTCGCCGGGGCGCCGGTGACCGACTGGCGCCTCTACGACACCTGCTACACCGAGCGCTACCTCGGCCTGCCCGAGGAGGGGCACTACGAATCGTCGTCGCTGTTCGCCGACGCCGAGAAGCTGGACCGCCCCCTCCTGCTGATCCACGGCCTGGCCGACGACAACGTGGTCGCCGCCCACACCCTCCGCCTGTCCTCCGCGCTCCTGGCGGCCGGCCGCCCGCACAACGTCCTGCCGCTGTCCGGTGTCACCCACATGACCCCTCAGGAGGTCGTGGCCGAGAACCTGCTCCTGCTCCAGGTCGACTTCCTCAGGAAGGCCCTCGCCTGAACCCGGCGCCATCGGGCGCGATCAGCGTGATCTGAGGGGACGGACCGTGGAGGACACGGGCCGTCCCCTCAGTCCGTGAAGGGACGCGTCCCGGGACGGCGGGCGCGGAAAGCGCTTCCTCCACGATGGTCGGCCCGGTCCCGTTCATGACCGCCACCAGCGCTTGGAGCCGCTTGGGAGGACCTGTCGATGATCAGCGCCGGGAGGCCGGCGCGACCACAGGTCGGCCACAAGTCGTCTCCGTAACTTTGCTGAGGCCGGGTCCCCGGAGCCGTCGGCGTCGCGCCGTCGCGCCGGGACCGGCCCTCTCCACGGATCCGGGAGAACGGATCCGGCGACCGCCGGCAGGCGGCCGTCCCGGCCGGTCCGGGCCCCGCGGAGAGCAAGGACGGCGCAGGCAGTGAGGACGTGAGCAAGTCCATGAACGAGGGTGAACTCCCCGGCGGGGACCGTTTCCTGCTCGGAGACGTCGCCAGGGCGGCCCTGGCGCGGACGGCCGCCCAGGCCGCCGGGGCGCCGCGCGCCGCGGCGGCGGACGGGGCCGGGAGCACGGCGTCCCGGGTGTCTCCGGGAGCGGAGGCCGTCGCCGGCTGGGAGATCCGTCCCGGCACGCCGTGGACCTATGTCACCCCTGTCACCCCCGCGGGCTCGGCCTCCCGGGCGCAGGGCTGGAAGCTGCACGTCTCGGCGACGCCGCTGTCGGCCCCCCTGGTGCTGACCCGGGTGGTCGAGGTGCTGGGCCGCCACCGGTGCGCGTTCAAGTTCGCCTCCGACCTTGAGGAGCTGGTCAGGCTCATCTCCCGGGAGACGGGCCGCGGGTCGGTCGGCAAGTTCGTCACGGTCTACCCGCCCGACGACCCGACCGCCGTGGTGATCGCCGAGGAGCTGCACGCCGCCACCTACGCCCTGCCCGGACCGCCGGTCCTGTCCGACCGCCCCTACCGGCCGGGGAGCCTGGTGCACTACCGCTACGGGGTGTTCTCCGCCCCGAGCGAGCTGGGCAACGACGGCACCTACGCCTCGCGGCTGACGGCGCCCGACGGCACCCGGGAGCTGGACCAGCGCAACGCGTGGTACTCGCCCCCGGCGTGGGCGACCTGCCCGTTCGAGTCGAGGCAGGCGCCGGCGGCGCCGGCCGGCCCGGTGCTGCTCGGCGACCGGTTCGTGGTGCGCCGGGCGATCCGGCACGGCGCCAAGGGCGGTGTGTTCCTGGCCGAGGACCGGACCGGGGGCGGCGAGGTGGTGGTCAAGCAGGCCCGCCCGCACCTCTGCGCCTCGACCGACGGGCGCGACGTGCGTGACCTGCTGCGCCACGAAGCGCACATGCTCGAACTGTTCGCACCGCTGGGCGTCACGGCGCGGAAGGTGGCCTTCTTCGAACAGGACGGCAACCTCTTCCTGGCGCAGGAACTCCTGGCCGGGACCGTGCTGAGCGCCTGGGTCGGCGAGCAGCGCCACGTCACCTCCGACCGGGACCGGCACGACACCGTCCTGCGCCTGGCCCGGAGTCTGGTGGCGCTGGTCTCCACCGTGCACGGCCAGGGGTATGTGCTGCGTGACCTGACGCCGAACAACATCATGGTCACCCCCGAGCTGGAGTGCCGGCTGATCGACCTGGAGCTGGCCGCCGTCCCCGGCACCCCCGTCCAGCGGAACTTCACCCTCGGCTACGCGGCCCCCGAGCAGGTCTCCGCCCCCAGGCACTCCCCCGCGCCCGGAGCGGCCGTCGACCTGTTCGCGCTGGGCGCGACGCTGTACTTCCTGTCCACCGGATCCCAGCCGACGCTGCTGGAGGACAGACCGCTCGGAGCACGCTCGCGCGATCGGCGGCTGGAGACGCTGGTGAGCGTCGTCGGCGCCGGTGATCCCGTGGCGACGGCGCTGGCGCCGCTGCTGCTCGGCCTGATGGCGGAGGCTCCCGAGCGGCGCTGGGAGCTGCGGCGGGTGGAGGAGTTCCTCGCGGCGGCGGCGGCCGCCGCCCCGGCCGGGACGCCGGACGCCTACCGCCTGGGCGTCCCCGAGCAGGACCGGCTGCTGAACGACGGCATCGCCCACACGCTGCGGACGATGTCGCCGGAGGCCCTCGCCGACCCCGGGACGCGGGGCAGCCTGTGGCCCACTTCCGGGTTCGGCTCGAACGCCGATCCGTGTGCCGTGCAGTACGGCTCGGCGGGAGTGCTCAGCCTGTTCGCCTCGGTGCTGGAGACCTCGGCGCTGGAGACCTCGGAGTCGGAGACCTCGGAGTCGGAGTCGGAGTCCGGCCGGGCGGTCCCCCCGGCGTCGCGGGACGAGGTCCGCAGGGGCCTGCGTCAGGCGGCGGACTGGACGGCGCGCCGTCTGGCGAATGAGCACCGGCCCTCGCCGGGGCTGTACTTCGGCCGGGCCGGGATCGCGTGGAGCCTGTACGAGGCGGGCCGCGCGCTCGGCGACGAGGCGCTGCGCGGGGCGGGCGTCGAGACGGCCCTGGCCCTGCCGGTCAGCTGGCCGAACCCGGACGTGTGCCACGGCCTGGCCGGGACGGGACTGGCGCTGCTGCACCTGTTCCGGGCCACCGGCGACACCCGCTTCGCCGACCGGGCCGGGGAGTGCGCCGACACCCTGCTGAAGGCGGCGCGGCACACTCCCGGCGCCGTGCTGTGGCCCGTCCCCGACGACTTCGACTCCGCGCTGGCGGGGGCGGTGCACTACGGCTTCGCACACGGCGTCGCGGGGGTCGCGACGTTCCTGCTGGCCGCCGGGACCGCGCTGGGGCGCGAGGACTGCCTGGAGACGGCCGTGACGGCCGGGGAGACGCTGCTGGCCGCGGCCGAGTACCGGGACGGGGCGGCCTGGTGGCCGCAGTCCCCGGACGGCGGCGACCGGATCCCCCACTGGTGCAGCGGGTCGTCGGGGGTGGGCACGTTCCTGCTCCGCCTGCACGCGGCCACCGGTGACCCGCGCCTGCGGGAGGCCGCCGAGAGCGCCGCCCGCGCGGTGCACGCACGGCGCCTGGTCTCCGGCACCGCGGCCTGCCACGGCCTGGCCGGTGACGGCCAGTTCCTCCTGGACCTGGCCGACCTGCTGGACGAGCCGGTCTACCGCGAGCGGGCCGAGGAACTGGCCGGGGTCCTGTGGAGCCGGGCCGTCGTCCGTGACGGGCTGCTGGTGGTGCCGGACGAGGAAGGGACCGCGGTGACCATCGGCTGGAACACCGGGCTGGCCGGCATCCTGGACTTCCTGCACCGGCTCCGGCACGGCGGGCCACGCCCCTGGATGGCCGACGCCCCCGGCGGCGACCTCCGCGGCGGTCCGGTCCGATGAGCCAGACCGTCACCGGGGCGGGCGAGAACCGCCCGCCGGATGTCCCGCGGATCAACTTCCGCTTCTCCGGGCGCGGCCGGTACGCCGCCTGCCTCACCCGGCTCGGCCACGGCCGCCTCACCGCGGAGATGTGGGACCTCGCCGACGCCCGGCCGCGGCCGCGGCCGCTCCGCACCCGCGCCGGCGAGACCTCGTTGAGCCTGCCGGTGCCCACCGAGGGGGGCGACCTGCTGCTGTGCCGCCTCGGGCCTGGCGAGCATCGCCTGACGCTGGTCACCGCGGCGCCGTACGGGGCGGAGAGCGCCGCAGAGCACGAGGTGGGCGTCCTGCGCGGCAACGGGGTCAGGATCGTCGCGGGCACGGCCCGGGGGACCGCCGCCCTGGCGTTCGGCGCCGGCGCCGACGGGCGCACCACCGTGTGGCGCCTGTCCGGACGGGCGGAGCGGCCCGAACCGGTCGCCGAACTGCCCTACCTCCTCAGCGGCGGGATCTGGCTCGACGGGGCCGGCCACCGCCTGGCCCTGACCACCGTGGGGCCGGGGCCGGCGACCGTGGTCCTGGACACCTCACGCGGCACCTTCACCTCCCCGGCCGGGCCCGCGGGCGACGAGCGTCTCCTGCTGGCGGCGCCCGGTCCGGGCGTGCTGCTCACCGCCGCGCACCGCGACGGCGCCTACCGCCTCGGCGTCCGCCACCGCGACGGCGAGGGGCCCACCCGCTTCCCCGAGCGGCTCAACGCCGTGGAGGGCGTGGTGACGCCGCTGGCCCTGGATCCGGCGGGACGGCGGCTGGCCCTCGCGGTGACCCGTCGCACCCGCTCCCACCTCCTCCTGCACGACCTGGTGGAGGACACCGCCGTCGAGGTCGGCCTCCCGGCCGGGACGCTGTACCCGGCGGCCCACTGGGGCCCCACCGGCCTGCACGTGATCCACAGCGCGCCTGACCGCCCGCCGGGCTTCGTCAGGGTGGACGGGTGCGGCCGGCCGCGGTTCCTTCCCGTCGGGGAGGACCACGCGGCCCGGCTGGAACCGGCCCGTGTCCGGTCCTACGCCGGCGCGGCGGGCCCCGTCGAGGCGATCGTGTACGGCGACCCGGCCACCAGCCGCCTGGCCGTGCTCGCGCTGCACGGCGGCCCCGAGGACGCCTGGCACTTCGCCTTCGACCCGCTCTTCCAGCGCCTGGCCGCCGCGGGCGTCGCCGTGGTCGCGCCGAACCAGCGCGGCAGCACGGGGTACGGCGCCGCCCACCGTGAGGCCGTCCACGGCGCGTGGGGCGGACCCGACCTCGCCGACATCCTCCAACTGGGCCGCGCCCTGGCCGCCGCCCGCGGGCCGGACAGGCCGCGGGTGATGCTCTACGGCGCCAGCTACGGCGCCTACCTGGCGCTGCTGGCCGCCGCCGCTCAGGCCGACCTGTGGTCCCGTGCCGCGGTCGTCGCGCCTTTCCTGTCGGGGCGGGAGCTGGCGGAGGACGGGCCGGCGCCGGTCCGTGCCCTGCTGGAGCGGCTCGGCGGACAGGCTGAGATCGACGACGACCTCGGCCCCCGCGACCTGCTACGGCTGGCCGGCCGCATGCGGCTGCCGCTGCTCATCGTGCACGGCGACGACGACCCGGTCATCCCGGTCGGCCATTCCCGCCGGCTGTACGCCCGGTTACGCGGAGCCCGCGGCCAGGTGACCTACCTGGAGGTCCCCGGCGGCGGTCACGACCCGCAGCACGACACCCGGGACGGCGCCGTTCTCGGCCGCATCGTCGACTTCCTCGGCACCGGGCCGCCCCCCGGCCGCTGACCGGACATCCGCGTCCCGTACGGCCTGGCAGGCCGTGGACGCGCCACGAGCCCGGCCGGCGCACACCCGGCGTCCCGCCCCGCGTCAGCGCGGCGGGGACGTCCGGCGCCGGCCGTGAAAAAGGGCTGCCGTAAAGGACGGCGGCCCGGTCATCACCATCGAGAAAGGAAACGCCATGGAGCTCAACATCGCCGCTCTGGACATGCTTCCCGCCACCGAGGAGGCCGGCCTCCAGCAGTGCCGGATCACCTGCGGGGAGACCTGCTCCGACCCGTGGAGCCCCACCTGCGGCGTCACCGGCGGCGCCCCCACCTGGTAAAACGCTCGCACCGCGGATGCGGTGAGCACCAAATAGATCACTGAGTGAGGCCCGGGGCACGCGCCCCGGGCCTCACCACGGGGCGGCGGACTCACCGCCGCCGCCCCGCCGCGGACACCCGCCCCCCCGGTCGCCCGGCCACCGCCGGGAACCGCCCGGCGGCCGACGACCGCGGCGGCAACGGATACGTCCCGGAGGGAGACGATGTCAGATCAGGCACCGGGCGGCCCGCCACAGCAGGTGACGCGCGCAGACGCCGACCGCCTCCTGGCGTCCGCCGCACGCCGGGCGTGGGCGCCGCTGGCGGTGGCCGCGGTGGCCGACATCGTGGCCACCGCGGCCGCGCTGGCCCTGCCCGCCGTACTCGCCGCCGCCGTGGACGGGGTCCTGTCCGGTCAGGGCGGACAGACCGCCTGGCCGCTCGCGCTCGTCCTGGCGGCCGCGGTGTGCGCCGAGGTCGTGGGCGTGCCCGCCGGCGCGGCCTCCACCGCGTCCGCCACGTCGGCCCTGCGGCTGCGCCTCACCGCCCACCTCCTCACGCTCGGAGCCGTCGGGACCCGCCGCCATCCGGCCGGGGAGCTGGCGAACCGCCTGGTGAGCAACACCGCCAGCACCGGTTACTTCCCCCTGACGCTGCTGGGCACGGCGACCGGGCTCGTCACCTCGGCCGGCGGCGTGGTCGCGCTGCTGATGACCGACTGGCGGGCGGGCGTCGCCTTCCTGGCCGCCGCGCCCATCGCGCTGATCATCGTACGGACCTTCGTCACCCGGGTCTCCGGGCTCTACGGCCGCTACCAGGAGGCGCAGGGCCGGCTGGCCACCCGCCTCACCGACGCCCTGGCCGGCATCCGGACGGTACGCGCCTCGGGCACCGCCGGCCGTGAGATCGCCCGGGTGCTCACCCCCCTCGCGGACCTGTCCAGCGCCGGGCGGGCCCTGTGGCGCGCGCAGGCGCGCGGCGTGTGGCAGATCGCCCTGCTGCCGCTGGTGGAGCTGCTGGTCCTCGCCGTGGCCGGATTCGGCGTCACGGACGGCCGTCTGGAGCCGGGACAGCTCCTGGCCGTGGCCGGCTACACCGCCCTCGGTCTGACCTTCATCGAGCAGGTCGACGGGCTGATGGGGCTGGCCCACGCCCGCTCCGCGGCCCGGCGGGTGGGGGAGGTGCTGACCCTGCCCTCCCCCGTCCCCGGCACCCGCCCGCTGTCCTCGGGCCCCGGGGCCCTGTCGTTGCGCGGCGTCACCGTGACCCGCGAGGGCACCCCGCTCCTGGACTGCGTCGACCTGGAGATCCCCGCCGGAGCGCTGACCGCCCTCGTCGGGCGTTCCGGGGCGGGCAAGACCACGCTGGCCCTGCTGGCCGGGCGGCTGATGGACCCCGACCGGGGGCAGGTGCTGCTCGACGGGCAGCGCCTCACCGACATCCGGCCGGACGCCCTGCGCGGTGCGGTCGCCTACGCCTTCGAACGCCCCGTGCTCCTCGGCGGCGACATCGCCTCGGCCATCGCCTACGGCAGGCCCGAGCTCGACCGCGACGCCGTCCGGCGGGCCGCGCGCGCCGCGCACGTGGACGAGGTCGTCTGCCGTCTCCCGGACGGTTACCGGACCCCCGCCGACACCGCCCCGCTGTCCGGCGGCGAGCTCCAGCGCCTGGGCCTGGCGCGCGCCCTGGTACGGCGGGCCCGCCTGACCATTCTCGACGACGCCACCTCCAGCCTCGACACGGTGACCGAGGCCCAGGTGGCCCGCACCCTGCTGGAGGGCATGCGGGGGTCCACCCGGCTGGTCATCGCCCACCGCACCACCACCGCCGCCCGCGCCGACCTCGTCGTCTGGCTGGACGACGGCCGGATCCGCGCCCAGGGCACCCACCGGACGCTGTGGCGGGACCCGTCCTACCGCGCCCTGTTCGCCTCCGGCACCGGACCGGTCGACGGCGGACCGGCCGACGCCCAGCTCACCGGCAGCAAGTCGACCAGCGGCGGACCGCCCGACGCCCACCCCACCGACGGCGGACCGGCCGACGGCGGACCGGCTGACACCCACCCCACCGACGCCGGACCAGCCCACGGCGGACCGGCTGACACCCACCCCACCGGCACCGAGTCGACCGGCGGCGGACCGGACTGCGGCGGACCGGCCAGCGGCTCGCCGGGGACGGAGGAAACGTGCCCGGCCCGTCTGTGACCCGCCCGCGGCCTGATCCCGGCGGCGTGGCCGCCCGCACCGCGACGGGGGCCCCGGCAGCGGACCGGTCCGTCGCCGCCGGGCTCAGGCTGCTGTCGGCGCTGCTGCGCGGCCGCAGGCGGCCTCTCGCCGCCGCCATGGCCTGGTCCTTCGTCGAGGCCGGTCCGGCGTGGCTGTCCGGGCTGTTCGTCGCCGCCGCCGTCGACCGTGGTTTCCTGGCCGGAGACCCGGGCGCCGGCCTGGCCTGGCTCGCCCTTCTCGGGGCCGCGATGCTGCTGCGAGCCGTGGCCACGCGGCTGATGTTCCCCCATCTGGCCGCGGTGGTGGAGCCGCTACGCGACGACCTCGTCACCGCCGTCGTCACCGCCACCGTCACCCGCGCCGCCCACGGCGGCGGACCGCCCGACACCGCCGCCGTCAGCCGCCTCACCGAGCAGGTGGAGACGGTGCGGAACCTCGTGTCAGCGCTGCTGCGGAGCAGCCGCTCGCTGGGCGTCTCCCTGCTCGCCGTGCTCGGAGGGCTGCTGCTGCTGTCCCCTGTGGCCGCGGCCGTCGTCGCCGTACCCGTGCTCGTGGCGCTGGCCGTGTTCGCCAGGACGCTGCGCGTGCTCGTGGTCCGCCAGCGCGAGCTCGTCCTCGCCGGCGAGGCGCTCACCGCCCAGGCCACCCCGATCCTGGCCGGACTGCGCGACATCGCCGCCTGCGGGGCGCAGTCCCAGGCGTACGCCACCGTGGAGACCGCCGTCACCGCCCACGCCACGGCCACCCGGGCGCTGGCCTGGGCCGGTCTGGGCCGGCGGCTCGTCGTCACGCTCGGCGCGCACGTCCCGCTGCTCGGCCTGCTGGTCGCCGCCCGGCCGCTGACAGAGAACGGCCGGCTCAGCGCCGGAGAGGTCGTCGGAGCGATGACCTATCTGGCCACCGGTCTCGATCCGGCCCTGCGCTCGCTCACCGGCACCGTCGGCGGCTGGGGCGTGGCGCTCGCCGTCACGCTGCGCCGGATCGCCGAGACCGTCACCGTGCACGCCGTCCCCGCCCCGCCCGACGGCACCGTCCCACCCGAGGACACCGCCTCCCCCGCCCGCGCCGCCCCACCCGGTGGCACCGCCCTGTCCGGTGACATCGTCCCGCCCGGTGACACCGTCCCGCCCGGTGACACCGCCGCCCCGGACGGGTACGGGCTGCGGGCGGAGCGGCTGAGCTTCGCCTACGCGCCGCAGGCCACCCCCGTCGTGCGCGACCTCGACCTCACGGTCGCCGAAGGCGAACACCTGGCCGTGGTCGGCCCCAGCGGCATCGGCAAGTCCACACTGTCCATGCTGTTCACCGGGCTGAGCCGGCCCACCGGAGGGGAGATACGGCTCGGCGGGGTCCCGCTCCGGACGATGGCCGGACACGAGCTGCGGGCCATGGTGGCGCTCGTGCCGCAGGAGGCGTACGTCTTCACCGGGACGGTCCGGGAGAACCTCGCCTACCTCTGCCCCGCCGGGACCGCGGACGTCAGGCTGCGCGGGGCGGCGGAGGCGGTGGGCGCCGGCGCGCTCGTCGAACGGCTCGGCGGCCTCGACGCCGTGATCGACGGACCGTCCACGCTGTCGGCCGGCGAGAGACAGCTCATCGCCCTGGCCCGCGCCTACGCCTCCCCGGCCCGCCTGGTCGTCCTGGACGAGGCCACCTGCCACCTCGACCCGGCCGCCGAGGCGGCGGCCGAGACGGCGTTCGCGGCCAGGCACGGCACCCTGATCGTGATCGCGCACCGGATCAGCTCCGCGCGCAGGGCGCAACGCGTCCTCCTGATGGACGGCGCCACCGTGCTCACCGGCTCCCATCATGACCTGGCGGCCCGATCCCCCCTGTACGCCGTCATGGTCGGCCTGTGGCAGCACGACCACGGCGCCCCGTCCATGAACGGTTGACGGCTCCCGGGAGGGGCCGGCCGCCCCCGGCACCCGCGCCGGGGGCGGCGCGGGCGAGGGCCACCGTCTTACTTGGACGTGCCGTGCCAGCTGCTCCACAGCGCCGCGTAGGAGCCCTCGGCCGCGACGAGCTCTTCGTGGGAGCCGAGCTCGCTGATCCGGCCGTCCTCGACCACCGCGACCCGGTCGGCGTCGTGCGCCGTGTGGAGGCGGTGGGCGATGGCGATCACGGTGCGGCCGTCGAGCACGGCGGCCAGCGACCGTTCCAGGTTGCGCGCCGCCCTGGGGTCGATCAGCGAGGTGGCCTCGTCCAGCACCAGGGTGTGCGGGTCGGCCAGGACCAGGCGGGCGAGGGCGAGCTGTTGCGCCTGGGCGGCAGAGACCGGCTCGCCGCCGGAGCCGACGGCCGTGTCCAGGCCGCCGGGCAGCGCCTCGACCCACTCCAGGGCGTCCACGGCCGACAGCGCCGCGCGGACCTGGGAGTCGTCCGCGTCGGGGCGGGCGATCAGCACGTTGTCGCGCAGGGTGCCCCGGAACACGTGGTGCTCCTGGGTGACCAGGGCGACGTGACCGCGCAGGTCGTCCAGCGGGAGCTCGACCAGGGGGGTGCCACCGACCGTGACCGCGCCGCTGCGCGGGCCGTGAATGCCCGCGAGCAGGCGGCCCAGCGTGGACTTGCCCGCGCCGGACGGGCCGACCATCGCCAGCCGCTCCCCGGGCTGGACCACCAGGTCGATGCCGTGCAGCACGTCGTGGCCCTCGCGGTAGGCGTAGCGGACGCCGCTGGCCCGCAGCTCCTCTCCGTCGGGAGTGCCGGGACCGGCCTCGCGGTCGTCCGGCACCTCGGCGACCCCCAGCAGGCGGGCCATGGAGGCCCCGCCGACCTGGAGCTCGTCGATCCACATGAGCAGCCGGTCGAGCGGGTCGATGAGCTGCTGCACGTAGAGCGTGGCCGCGGTGACCTGCTCCAGCGAGACCCAGCCCTGGATGTAGAACATGCCGCCGATGACGAGCGTCGCCACGATCGGGATCACGTAGCCGAGCTCGACCGCCGGGAACCAGACCGTGCGCAGCCCCAGGGTGTAGCGTTCGGCCGCCCACGACCGGGAGATGTCGGTGTCGGTGCGGCGGTGCCGCCGGGCCTGCAGGCCCAGAGCCTCCACCGCGCGGGCGCCGCCGACCGTCTCGGCCAGGCCGTCGGTCATGTCCGCGTAGGCGGCGCTCTCGCGCAGGTAGCCGTCCCGGGCCCGCTTGAGGTACCACCGGGTGGAGATCCACAGGATCGGCGCGGCCAGCAGCGAGGGCAGCGCGAGCAGCGGCCCCACCACCAGCAGCGCGCCGACGGTGATCACGCAGGTGACCAGCGCGATCAGCGTCTCGGGTACGGCGTGCCGTACCGTGCGCGACAGCGCGTCCACGTCCCGCGAGGTCCGGGTGATGAGGTCGCCGGATCCGGCGCGCTCGACCGTGGACAGCGGCAGGCCGAGCACCCGGCCGACGAACTCCTCGCGCAGCTCGGCGAGGACCTTCTCGCCGAGCCTGGAGGAGGCGTAGACCGCGGCCCTGACCAGCACCGCCTGCGCGACCAGGAAGCCGCCGATGGCCAGCGCCACCATGGTGACGTCGACCCCGGTGCCGTCGTGCACCCCCTGGACCAGCCGGCCCAGCAGCCACGGCACCGCCAGGCCCGCGACGGCGGCCAGGCCGTGCAGGCCGAGCGCCACCGTCAGGTCGCGGGGGTATTTCAACGTGAGCCTGCGGGCGTACGCCCGGACCTGCGCCTGGTCGGCGACGGGCAGGATCTGCCTGCTCATGCCTTCTCCTCCGCCCGCCACCCGGAACCTGTGCTCACACGATCACGACGCTCTTCCGCTCGCCCGCTCACGAGTCTTCCCCTCTGGTGACCACGGCGGTGTAGGCCGGCACGGTCGCCAGCAGCTCCCGGTGCGTCCCCTGGGCGTGCACGACGCCGCCCTCGACGTAGATCACATGGTCGGTGCGGTCGAGCACCAGCGGGCTGGTCGTGCAGACCAGCGTGGTCTTGCCCGCCCGGGCCTTGGCCAGCCGGTCGGCGATGCGCGCCTCGCTGTGGGCGTCGACCGCGCTGGTGGGCTCGATGAGGATGAGCACCTCCGGGTCGGCCGTCAGCGCCCTGGCCAGGCGGAGCCGCTGCTGCTGGCCGCCGGAGAACTCCCGGCCCGACTCGGCGACGTGCCCGTCGAGGCCGTCGGGCAGCGCCTCGACGATGTCCTCGGCGCACGCGGTGTGCAGCGCGCCGGCGATGTCGGCGGCGGAGGCCCCGCCGGAGACGTCGAGCTCGTCCCTGAGCACGCCGGCGAAGAGCTTCGCGCCGTTGTCGGCGACCAGGATCCGGCGGCGGACCTCCGCGATCGGCAGGGTGTCCAGCGGCACGTCGCCGAAGTCGACGTCGCCGTCGCTGTAGCGGCCGAGCCGGTCGGCGATCGCGACGGCGTCCTCGGGCGTGGCCGCCGCGACGGCGGTGAAAACGCCGGGGCGGACCGCGACCCCGGAGGCCACGTCGCGCAGCAGGCCCCCGCCCGAGTGGCCGGTGCCGCCGTCCACCTCCGGCTCCAGGTTGAGGATCCGCACCACCCGGCGGGCCGCGACGTGTCCCTTGGTCAGCTTGTCGGCCGCCTCGGTGAGCGCCCGCATGGGGGCGATCAGGAAGACCGCGTAGCCGTAGAAGGCGACGAGCTGGCCGGCGGTGATCTTGTCCTCGATCGCGAAGGTCGCGCCCAGCCAGGTGACCCCGGCGATGAGCAGGCCGGGCAGCAGGATCTGCGCGCCCTCCAGGGTGGACTCGACCGCGGCCACCCGCACGCCCGCGTGCCGTACCCGCTGCGACTCCTCGGCGTAGCGGTCGGCGAAGACCTGCTCGCCGCCGATGCCGCGCAGCACCCGCAGGCCGGCGACGATGTCGGCGGCGCGGGTGGACAGGTCGCCCTGGAGGTCGCGGTGGGCGTGCTGGCGCCGGTGCAGCGGCCGGAGCAGGGGGACGACGGCGACGGCCATGACCGGCACTCCGATGAGCACGGTCAGGCCGAGCGGCAGCGAGGCCCTGATCAGGATGACGGTCACCGCGACGATGGCGACGATCGCGCCGGTGCCCCTGAGCAGGATGTCCATCGCGCCGCCGATGTGGGCGATGTCGGAGTTGCCGACGCTGACCACCTCGCCGGTGGACATGCGCTTGGGCAGGGTCGCGCCCAGCCGGGTCGACTGCCTGACGGTGACCTGGACGGTCCGGTAGGCGGCGCACAGCCAGTTGTAGACGGCCATCCGGTGCCGGAGGATGCCGGCGGCCGCCTGCACGATCCCCAGGCCGAGCAGCACGGCACCCCAGGTGACGAGGGCCGGCGTGTCCTTGGCCCTGATGGCGTCGATGCCCTCGCCCATCGCGGCCGGCACCAGCGCCATCGCCAGCCACCACAGGGTGGCGTAGCCGATGCCGAGGAACAGGGAACCCGCCTGCATGCGGGCGATCCAGTACAGGTATCGGACCGGGCTGCGGGCGTCAGGGATGCCGGGGTCGGCGACAGGTAGGGAGCGCATAGCGAGTCCAGGCTGACAAACTCCCTCCTCGCCAGGCAAACCATTTTCTGACCTCCGGCGGCGTCAAGCAGAGTTGACAGCCATTCGATGTCAACCTAAATTGACAGGCATGAGCGATACGGCGCAGCTGGCATCCGACGCCGGCAGCCGCGATCCGGCCGTCGGCCTGCGGGCCGTGCGGGCGCTGCGGATGCTGGTCGACCGGCTGGAGGCCCTTCAGGTGGAGAACGCCAGGCAGCAGGGCTGGTCCTGGCAGGAGATCGCCAACTGCCTGGAGGTCACCCGGCAGGCGGTGCACAAGAAGTACGCAGGGGGCCGCGGCCTGTTGAGGCGGGAGAAATAGGCATGTTCGAACGGTTCACACACGAAGCCCGGCAGGTCGTGACGCTCGCACAGGTGAACGCCCGGCGGCTTCACCACAGCCGGATCGGCACCGAGCATCTCCTGCTCGGCCTGTGCGAGCAGCCGGCCACTTTGTCGGCACGCCTTCTGGCCCGGCACGGGCTCGACCACGCGGAGGCGTCCGCCGCGGTGGTCCGCCTCATCGGCCCCGCACCGACCGAGGAGCTGGACAGAGACGCCCTGGAGACGATCGGCATCGACCTCGACGCGATCCGGGAGAAGGTCGAAGCGGCCTTCGGCCCCGGCGCCCTCGACCGGGAACCGGAGCGAGACCACCGTGGCCGCCTCCGCAGCGGCCGTCACATCCCGTTCTCCCCCGGTGCGAAGAAAACCCTGGAGCTCTCCCTCCGGGAGGCTCTCGCCCTCAAGCACAGGCACATCGGCGACGGCCACATCCTCCTGGGCCTGCTCCGGGGAGGCGACGGCCTGGCCCGCCGCGTCCTCGACGAGGCACTCGTCGACACCGGGACGCTGCGCCGGGAGATCGTCGAGAACATCGGCCCCCACCGAGCCGCCGGTTAGAACCCGCTCGGCGAGCCCTCCATCGGCGACCACCGGGGACAGAGACGATGACGGGTACCAGGGACACGGAGAGAGACGGGCTGCTGGAAACAGAAAGAGAGAAGTGGGCCAGGGGCCACCCGGTTGACCCCTGGCTCCTCGGCAGGCGTGGCGACGCCGTCCCTCCAGATCCCACGCCACCACGCCCGTTCCACCGGGCTCCGCCGGACAGCAACGCCGTCCAGATCACCCGAGCCTCTTTGAGAGGCCACCGTGGTGTCTCGTCCATCTGCCGGTTGCCGTCAAGCTGAACGGTCCGCCGCGGGAACGCCCGGCCGCCGCCCTCGCACAGTTCCTAGACCGTGGCTCGGCACGCGCATGTCCACGCCACCGGCCGCATCCGCTCCAGCGCCCGATACGGCCTGCGCCAATCCAGTCGCACATGATCCGCTGCGCCATGGCCACATGTGGGCTCACGCGTTCTTCCCGGTACAGGCCGTTCGCCGCCAGGAAGGAGGCCCGCACCGACAACGGCCAGGTGCGTAGGCCATGTCATGGTTTGTTCGCGGCTCCGGTGGACCTGCTCGGTCGGTGGTGGGGTGGTGGGCCATGATCTCCGACCGAGGAGTGGGACCGCGTGGCCGTGTGCAACGGATGAGCCGGGGCGGGCGCTGTAAGATCTCGATCTTTGGCCCGCGTCAGCGGGCGCTTTGGCCTGTTTATTCGGCATCATTGATGCACTACCAAGGAGACCACTCTTGCGTTTTCGCGTTACAGGGGGCGCACTGGCCGTTGCCGCCATCGCCCTGACGGTCGGCTGTGGCGATGGTCAGGACAGTGCCGGTGGCGATGTCCGCACCGGGTTTCCGGAATCTCCGAAAGAGTCCTATGCGATGGTCATGGAAGGCTTGTTCAGCAGGAAGCCGCAGCAGGTCTGCGAATTGATGTCGGCCGAGGCCTCCGCCGAATTCACCCGCGAGATGCGGCGGTGGAAGGACGCGTGGGGCGACACCTGCGAACAGGTCGTGGTCTCGTTCGCCGACAAGCGGACCGCGCCTCCGCCGAAGGAGTGGGGAATCACTATGTACGGAGAGATCGAGTTTCCCGCGGAGGACGTCGCCACGCTGCCGGCCTGTCCACAGGACGCGAGCGGGAATTACCTCGGCAACTTCGCCAAGGCCTCCTGGAAGAAGTACGACAGCGGCTGGGTGATCACTGAGTTCGACATAAGCACCGGCTGTGGAGGCTGAGGACACCGGAACCGCTGCCTGACGTCGGCCCGTCCAGGGCCGGCCTCGACTTCTCGTGACGGTCCGCCGGATGTCTCGGCGGGCCGTTTCGGCTGCTCGGGCCGGTTACCACCTGACCTGCGATGACCGGCTGACAGTCATCTTGAGCCGTGTTTCTGGCTCTGGGTGCGGCTCTTCCGCGGTGAGCCGACAGAGGCGGGAAGGCTGACGGAGAAGCTCACCGCTCCCGCCTCACGGGTGGGCTGGAAACGGCCGACCCGGCGCAGCCCGCCGTCGGCGGCGCCATTTGGGACCACTCGCCGGACCAGTCCCGCTCCCGGGTCCGGCCTGACCGGTAGGACCGACCGGTAGGACCGGGCGGGAGGGCCACACCACGACGCCCGTGCCCGGACACGGAAACGCGGGCCGTACCGGAGGAGGATCCGGTACGGCCCGCGGCGCGGTTCACCCGACCTACTTGGAGGCCCTGAGGTAGTCCCGGTTCATCTGGGCGATGGTGTCCAGCGGGATGCCCTTGGGGCAGACCGCGGTGCACTCGCCGGTGTTGGTGCAGCCGCCGAAGCCCTCGGCGTCCATCTGCTCGACCATGGCCTTGGCGCGGGAGTCGCGCTCGGGCTGGCCCTGCGGGAGGAGGCTGAGGTGAGTGATCTTGGCCGCGGTGAAGAGGGAGGCCGAGCCGTTCGGGCAGGCGGCGACGCACGCGCCGCAGCCGATGCAGGTGGCCGCGTCGAACGCCGCGTCGGCGTCGACCTTCTTGACCGGGACGCTGTGCGCGTCGGGGGCGGACCCGGCGGGAACGGAGACGAAGCCGCCCGCCTGGATGATCCGGTCGAACGCCGAGCGGTCCACGACCAGGTCCTTCACCACCGGGAAGGGCGCGGCGCGCCACGGCTCGATGGTGATGACCGCGTTGTCCTCGAAGTGCCGCATGTGGAGCTGGCAGGTGGTGGTGGCCACCTGCTCGCCGTGCGCGACGCCGTTGATGACCATGCCGCACATGCCGCAGATGCCCTCGCGGCAGTCGTGGTCGAAGGCCACCGGGTCGTCGCCCTCCAGGATGAGACGCTCGTTGAGCACGTCGAGCATCTCCAGGAAGGACATGTCGGGAGACACGTCCTCGACGCGGTAGGTGACCATGCGGCCCTTGTCCTCGGGGCCCTTCTGGCGCCAGACCTTGAGAGTGAGGTTCACTTGTAACTCCGCTGGCTCATCTTGACGTACTCGTAGTCGAGGTCTTCCTTGTGCAGGACCGGGCCCTGCTCGCCGTACTCCCAGGCCGCGACGTAGGCGAAGTTCTCGTCGTCGCGCAGGGCCTCGCCGTCGGCGTCCTGCGACTCGGCGCGGAAGTGGCCGCCGCACGACTCGGTGCGGTGCAGCGCGTCGATGCACATGAGCTCGGCCAGGTCGAAGAAGTCGGCCACCCGGCCGGCCCGCTCCAGTGCCTGGTTGAGCTCGTCGGCCTCGCCGGAGACCTTCACGTTCTTCCAGAACTCCTCGCGGAGCTCGGGGATCCGCTCCAGCGCCTTGCGCAGCGACTCCTCGGTCCGCTCCATGCCGCAGTAGTCCCACATGAGCTTGCCCAGCTCACGGTGGTAGGAGTCGGCGGTGCGGCTGCCGTTGTTCGACAGCAGCTTGTTGATCTTCTCGCGGACCGCGATCTCGGCCTCGGCCACGGCCTCCTCGTCGACCTCTCCGTAGGGGCCGTTGGCGAGGTAGTCGCCGATCGTGGTCGGCAGCACGAAGTAGCCGTCGGCCAGGCCCTGCATCAGCGCGGAGGCGCCGAGGCGGTTGGCGCCGTGGTCGGAGAAGTTGGCCTCGCCGATCACGAACAGGCCGGGGATCGTGGACTGCAGGTCGTAGTCGACCCACAGGCCGCCCATCGTGTAGTGCACGGCGGGGTAGATGCGCATCGGCTGGGTGTAGGGGTCCTCGCCGGTGATGCGCTCGTACATCTCGAAGAGGTTGCCGTACTTCTTCTCCACCGCGTCGCGGCCGAGCCGCCTGATCGCGTCGGCGAAGTCGAGGTAGACGCCCAGGCCGCCGGGGCCGACGCCGCGACCCTCGTCGCAGACGTTCTTGGCCGCGCGGGAGGCGATGTCACGCGGGACCAGGTTGCCGAACGCCGGGTAGATGCGCTCCAGGTAGTAGTCGCGCTCCTCCTCGGGGATCTGCGAGACGGGCCGGTCGTCGCCCGCCTTGAGCGGCACCCACACGCGGCCGTCGTTGCGCAGCGACTCCGACATCAGGGTCAGCTTGGACTGGTAGTCGCCGCTGACCGGGATGCAGGTCGGGTGGATCTGCGTGTAGCAGGGGTTGGCGAACATCGCGCCGCGCCGGTGCGCCCGCCAGATCGCCGTGGTGTTGCAGCCCTTGGCGTTGGTGGACAGGAAGAACACGTTGCCGTAGCCGCCGCTGGCCAGCACGACCGCGTCGGCGACGTGCCGCTCGATCTCGCCGGTGACCATGTCGCGGACGATGACGCCGCGCGCCCGGCCGTCGGAGACGATCAGGTCGAGCATCTCGTGGCGGGTGTGCATCTCCACGGTCCCGGCCGCGATCTGCCGCTCCAGCGCCTGGTAGGCGCCCAGCAGCAGCTGCTGGCCCGTCTGGCCGCGGGCGTAGAAGGTCCGGGAGACCTGCGCGCCGCCGAAGGAGCGGGTGTCGAGCAGGCCGCCGTACTCGCGGGCGAACGGCACGCCCTGGGCCACGGCCTGGTCGATGATGTTCACGCTGACCTGGGCGAGCCGGTAGACGTTGGACTCGCGGGCGCGGAAGTCGCCGCCCTTGACGGTGTCGTAGAACAGCCGGTAGATCGAGTCGCCGTCGCCGCGGTAGTTCTTGGCCGCGTTGATGCCGCCCTGGGCCGCGATGGAGTGCGCGCGCCGGGGCGAGTCCTGGTAGCAGAACGACTTGACGTTGTAGCCCAGCTCGCCGAGGGTCGCGGCGGCCGAGCCGCCCGCGAGACCGGTGCCGATGACGATGACGTTGAGCTTGCGCTTGTTGGCCGGGTTGACCAGCTTGGCGCTGAACTTCCGCTTCTCCCAGCGGTCCTCGATCGGACCCTCGGGAGCCTTGGTGTCGCGGATCGGCTCGCCTTCGGTGTATTTCAGGGTCGTCATCGTCCGATCACCGTTCCTCGTTCGCTACGCGGATGGCCTGCTCCACGGCGTCCGTCGCCGCGCTCACTGCGTCGGGTCCACTCACTTGACCACTCCGGCCATGACCGCGATGGGGACCGCGAGGAAACCGAGGACCAGCACCGCGGAGATCGCGGCGGCCACGCCCTTGAGCGGGCGGTAGCTGCGGCCGCTCGCCAGCCCGAGCGTCTGGAACGCGCTCCACAGGCCGTGCCTCAGGTGCAGGCCGACCATGACGACCGCGAGCACGTAGAAGATCGTGACCCACCAGCGCGAGGGGTCGAAGCCCTGCACCAGCTTCTCGTACGGCGTGCCGTCCCAGCCGGCCGGGTTGACCGTGCCGAAGGTCAGGTCCAGCAGGTGCCAGATGACGAACAGGACGATGACGACGCCGCCGTAGCGCATAGTGTGCACGGCGTAGCCGCCCGCCTGGGACTTGCGCTTGGCCGCGTACTTGACCGGGCGGGCCTTGCTCGCCCGGCGGGCCAGGGAGATCGCCGACCACATGTGCAGGCCGACCGCCACGGCCAGCACGACCTCGACGACGGTCAGCAGGACGCGCCTGGGGACGATCGGCTCGCCCATGGTCCGCAGGAACTCGGCGTAGGCGTTGAAGGACTCGGCGCCGAAGAAACTCTTGAGGTTCCCGGCCATGTGGCCGATGAGGAAGAGCACCAGGATGGCGCCCGTGACGGCCATCACCGCCTTTTTCCCGTTGGAGGTGCCCAGCAGCCCGCCGGGCCTGTCGGGCTTCGCGTTCTTCGCGGCGGCTTCCGCGGGGGGGTTGACCCGCGCGGTGGCGGATCCGCGCTCAATCGTGGCAGTCACGCACGTGACGCTAGGAAACGCGCTTTACCCCCGTCCAAGTCATCGTGGATGTGGTTTCCATAGCCTGTGGCTATTACCTCTGCGTCCGGGGAGTTTACCCGGGCGGGTCCCGCGGGCCGGTGCGAGCAATCTCACATCTTCCCCGGTGCCGGGGGGCGCCCCGGATCCGGCACCGCCCCCTCCGTACGCTAGGGAAGCGTGCAGCTTCAGCAACTGGCCTATTTCGTGGCGGTCGCCGAGGCCCGGCACTTCACTCAGGCCGCCGAACGGATGCGCGTCGCCCAGCCGTCGCTCAGCAAGCAGGTCAAGGCCCTGGAGGCCGAGCTCGGCGCGCCGCTGTTCAGCCGTGCCAGGGGGAACGTCACCCTCACCCCGGCCGGGGAGGCCCTGCTGCCGCTGGCGCGCCGGATGCTGGCCGACGCCGAGACCGCGCGGCGTGAGGTCGGCGAGCTGGCCGGGCTGCGCCGCGGCCGGGTGCGGCTGGGCGCCACGCCCTCCCTCTGCGCCGGGCTGATGGCCGACGCGCTGGCCAGGTTCCACCACGCCTACCCCGGCATCGAGCTGCTCGTCGAGGAGGGCGGCTCACGCGACCTGGTCCGCACCCTCGCCCGCGGCCAGCTCGACCTGGCACTGATCATCCTGCCCCTGCAGAGCGACGACCCCGCCCTGGTCACCGAGGAGATCCTGCGGGAGAACCTGGTCGTCGTCTCCCCCTCCGCCGCGCCCGCGCACAGGCCGTACATGCGGATAGAGGAGCTGCGCGGGCAGCCGATGGTGATGTTCCGGCGCGGCTACGACCTGCGGGAGGCCACCCTCGGCGCCTGCCGTCATGCCGGGTTCGAGCCGAGGCTGGCGGTCGAGGGCGGCGAGATGGACGCCGTGCTCCGTTTCGTGGAGGCCGGACTGGGCATCGCCCTGGTCCCCTCGATGGTCCTGGACGGCCGCCCCGGTCTGAGCGGGACGCCGCTGGCGCCTCCCGGGCTCCGCCGCACCATCGCCATCGCCCACCGCAAGGACGTCGAGCCCACCCGCGCCGCCCAGGCCTTCCGCGCGACCCTGCTGTTCTATCTCGCCGAGGCCGCCCACGACGGCAGCCTCCCCGAAGGTGTGGAATTGATCACCACGGCTTGAGCGACCCATTTCCCGGATGACACACCGGAGAAGGCGCGGGCCGTACAAGATGGTCAAGGTCCGCGGGCGACTGCGCCACGGCGGGGAGCGGCGAGCTGTCCGCTCCGGGCCCGACCACCGCCGCAGCCGGGAGCCTGGGACAAGACTGATCGCTGTCCCATAAGTCCTGGTGTCACACTATTCTGCATAGCGTTAATAGGTGCTCCCCGATCCCGCAAAGAGGCGTCAGTGACCGCCCCTCCCCCTGACACGCTCACGATCCTCCTCATCGAGGACGACGCGGGCGATGCCTTCCTCGTGGAGGAGCTGCTCGGCGAGGCGGACAACCCGCCGAAGATCATCTGGGTGCGCAGTCTGGCGGAGAGCCGCGTACGGCTGACCGAGGACGTCCAGTGCGTGCTCGTGGACCTCTCGCTCCCGGACGCGACCGGCCTCGAAGCGCTGGAGCAGGTGCTGTCCATGGCGCCGCACGCCGCCGTCCTCGTGCTGACCGGGCTGAACGACACCCACGTGGGCACCGAGGCCGTGGCGGCCGGTGCCCAGGACTTCCTGGTCAAGCAGGACGTGGAGGCCCGGCTGCTGGCGCGGGCGATCCGCTACGCGATGGAACGCAAGCGCGCCGACCTGGCCCAGCGCAGGCTGGTCGAGGTCGAGCTGCTCACCAAGGAGAACTCCCGCCTCGAACGCGGGCTGCTGCCGGTGCCGCTGCTGGAGACCGAACATCTGGAGCACCAGGCCCGCTACCTGCCGGGCCGCAGACGGGCCCTGCTCGCCGGCGACTTCTGGGACACCGTGCAGAGCCCCGACGGCGCCGTGCACGTGGTGGTCGGCGACGTGTGCGGGCACGGCCCGGACGAGGCCGCGCTGGGGGTCGCGCTCCGGATCGCCTGGCGGACCCTGGTCCTGGCCGGGCACACCGGCAACGATCTGCTGCGCACCCTCGACTCGGTGCTCCGCCTCGAACGCAAGTCCGCGGAGATCTTCACGACGCTGTGCATCGTCACGATCGACCCCGCGCTCAGCACCGCGCGCATGCACGTGGTCGGCCATCCGCCGCCCCTGCTGATCCGCGAGGGCACGGTCGGCGTGGTGCCGGGCACCCCCTCGGGGCCGCCGCTCGGGATCTTCCAGGGCGTGGACTGGACGGAGATCGAGGTGCCGCTGGGCCGTGACTGGTCCCTGCTGCTCTACACCGACGGCCTGATCGAGGCCACCGTCGGCGGCGGGCCCGACCTGCTCGGCACCGAGGGTCTGCTCCGCCTGGTCCACGAGCAGGGCGGGATCCACCTCGACCGGCTCATCGACCGGGTGACCGAGCTCAACCAGGACGCGCTCAGCGACGACCTGGCGACCGTGCTCATCTCACGGAACGGGCGGGGATGAGCGACCGCCCCCGCCCCCGTCCCCTGCCGGCCGCCGCGCCGGCGACGGGCTTCGGGAAGCTGCGCGTGGGGCAGTGGTTCCTGCTCACGGGGGTGTCCGTCACACTGATCTTCACCATCGCCGGCGCCTTCACCATCTCCTCGATCGAGAAGACCCGCCAGGCCAGGGTGGCCGTGGTGGACGTCGTCGACCCCGCGGCGCTGCGCATACTGGAGATCTCCAACGCGCTGACCTCGCAGGAGAGCTCGGTGCGGGCCTACGGCAGGACCAACGAGGAGTCGTCCCTCCAGGACTACCGCCGGTCGGTCACCGCGGAGGCCGACGCGCTGGCCGCGCTCGACCTCCTGCTGCCCCGGATGCCGGAGCGGCAGGCGGTCGGCGCCGAGGTCGCCCGGCTGAAGGCGGCCGGAGACGCCTGGCGGCGCGACTACGCCGACAGGCTCATCGCCTCCGTGCCGACGCTGGGGACCGAGGCCAGCAACCGGCAGAACGCGCCCGTCAACGCCGCGCGGTTCACCGAGATCCGCCGCTCGCTCACCGCGCTCCAGGACCACCTGAACCGGCTGCACGCCGAGGGCAGCGCCCGGCTGGAAGAGGGCTGGCAGGCTCTCTACGTCGCGCTCATCGGGGTGGCCGGCGTGCTGGTCCTGGCCGCGATCGGCTTCACGCTCATCGTCCGGTACGCCGTGCTGCGCCCGACGGCGGAGCTGACCGGCCAGGTCCGCGCCGTCGCCCAGGGAGACTTCGACCACAAGCTCAGGGTCGAGCGCCCCTCCGAGCTGGCCGAGCTCTCCAGCCACGTGGACGCCATGCGCCGCCGCATCCTCGCCGAGTGGCGGCGGGCCTCCGAGGCGCAGGGCAAGCTGGAGGAGCAGGCGGCGGAGCTGCGGCGCTCCAACGGCGAGCTGGAGCAGTTCGCCTACGTGGCCAGCCACGACCTGCAGGAACCGCTGCGCAAGGTCGCCAGCTTCACCCAGATGCTCGACCAGCGCTACGGCGACCAGCTCGACGAGCGGGCCAAACAGTACATCGCCTTCGCGGTGGACGGCGCCAAGCGCATGCAGCTGCTGATCAACGACCTGCTCGACTTCTCCCGGGTCGGCCGGCTCGGCGGCGAGCGGACCACGACCGACTCCGGCGCGGCCCTGCGGGCCGCCCTGAACAACCTCTCGGCCACGATCGAGGAGACCGAGGCCACGGTCACCTCCGACGACCTGCCCGAGGTGCACGGCAACCGGGTCCAGCTCGCCCAGCTCTTCCAGAACCTCGTCGGCAACGCGCTGAAGTTCCGCTCCCAGGAGTCCCCGCGCATCCACATCGGCGTACGGCGCGACGGGGACATGTGGGAGTTCTCCTGCGCGGACAACGGGATAGGCATCGAGAGCAAATACACTGACAGGATCTTCCTGATCTTCCAGCGCCTGCACGGCCGCGACGCCTACGCGGGCACCGGCATCGGGCTGGCGCTGTGCAAGAAGATCGTCGAATACCACGGTGGCCGGATCTGGGTGGACGGCGAGGAGACCGACAGACCCGGGACGACCTTCCGCTGGACTCTTCCCTCTGGAGATGTGGATGAATGACCTGCGCTGGATCGACGTGCTCCTGGTCGAGGACGATCCGGGCGACGTCCTGCTGACCCGGGAGGCGTTCGAGCTCAACAAGGTCCGCAACAAGCTGCACGTCGTCAACGACGGCGAGCAGGCCATGGCCTTCCTGCGCAAGGAGGGCGAGTACGCCGACATGCCCCGGCCGGACCTGATCCTGCTGGACCTCAACCTGCCCCGCAAGGACGGCCGGGAGGTGCTCCAGGACATCAAGGCCGACGAGAAGCTCCGCAGGATCCCCGTGGTGGTGCTGACCACCTCGGAGTCCGAGGAGGACATCCTGCGCAGCTACAACCTGCACGCCAACGCCTACGTCTCCAAGCCGGTCGACTTCGACCAGTTCATCAACGTGGTCCGGCGGATCGACGACTTCTTCGTCACCGTCGTCAAGCTGCCCAGCTCCGACCAGCACTACTGACCGGCGTCCCACCCCGCCGTGGGCCGGGCTGACCGGGGATCTCCCTGGAGTCCCGTTCAGCCCGAGTTCCTGACAGGTCGATGACCTCTCCCTGACCAACGTGACAGGAATCACATCCGGTCAGTGAAAATGTGAGTGACCCTTCTCACATAATCCCCGGGCTCCGTCGTAACGTATCCCCACCAATAACGCGCGCGCACGTGTGAGCCGGCGCGACCATGGCCCAGCGCGCGGCACAACTGAAACGACCCGGACCCCCCGGTGAGTAGGGTCCGCGGGAGGTGGAGAGGTCTCCGATGACCCAGACAACGGCCGACAGCCCGGCCAGAAGGCAGCGTGCGCAGATCAAGGAGCGCACTCTGCGTACCGATCCGTGGTGGCGCTATCCACTGATCACTTTCATCATCTTCACGGCGTTCCTCGTCTACGCGACGTGGGCGATCTTCGACGCGGACTTCTTCGTGTCCCCGTACCATGCCCCGTTCGCCTCCCCGTGTCTGGCGGAGGCGAGCTGCCCGCCGGAGTCGCGGCTGTTCGGCTTCGCGCCCTTCGGTGACTGGTACACCCTGCCGCCGGGCCTGCTGATCCTGGGGCTGCCCGCCGGCTTCCGCTTCACCTGCTACTACTACCGCAAGGCCTACTACCGGGGCTTCTGGCTGTCGCCCCCGGCCTGCGCGGTCAACGAGCCGCACGGCAAATACACCGGCGAGTCCCGCTTCCCGCTGATCCTGCAGAACATCCACCGCTACTTCTTCTACGCGGCGATCGTGGTCGGCCTGATCCTCGCCATCGACGCGGTGAAGGCCCTCATCGGCAAGCCGGCGGGGCTCGGGACGTGGATCCTCATCGTCAACGCCGTACTGATCAACCTGTACACGCTGTCGTGCCACTCCTGCCGCCACATCACGGCCGGGCGCCTGAACCACTTCTCCAAGCACCCCGTCCGCTACAAGGCGTGGGGCTTCGTCTCCAAGCTCAACGCCAAGCACCAGGAACTGGCGCTGATCTCGATGTTCTCGGTCATGGGCGCCGACCTCTACGTCCGGCTGGTCGCCAAGGGCATCATCAACTTCCCGTTCGCATAAGGATCAGCTGTGGAAATCGAGCGTCACGAATACGACGTCGTCGTCATCGGCGCCGGCGGAGCAGGACTGCGGGCGGCCATCGAGGCCCGCCAGCAGGGCAAGCGGACGGCGATCGTCTGCAAGTCGCTGTTCGGCAAGGCGCACACCGTCATGGCCGAGGGCGGCGCGGCCGCCGCCATGGGCAACGTCAACAGCGCCGACAACTGGATGGTGCACTTCCGCGACACCATGCGCGGCGGCAAGTTCCTCAACAACTGGCGGATGGCCGAGCTGCACGCCAAGGAGGCCCCTGACCGGGTCTGGGAGCTGGAGGCATGGGGCGCGCTGTTCGACCGCACCAAGGACGGCAAGATCAGCCAGCGTAACTTCGGCGGGCACGAATACCCCCGGCTGGCCCACGTCGGCGACCGTACCGGCCTGGAGCTGATCCGCACCCTGCAGCAGCGGGTGGTCGCGCTCCAGCAGGAGGACGAGAAGCTGCACGGCGACGCCGAGGCCTACATCAAGGTCTTCCAGGAGTGCACGGTGACCCGCCTGCTCAAGGACGGGGACGCGATCTCCGGCGCCTTCGGCTACTGGCGGGAGAACGGCAGGCTCATCCTGTTCGACGCCCCCGCGGTCGTGCTGGCCACCGGCGGCATCGGCAAGTCCTACGTGGTGACCTCCAACTCCTGGGAGTACACCGGGGACGGCCACGCGCTGGCGCTGCTGGCCGGGGCGAAGCTGATCAACATGGAGTTCATCCAGTTCCATCCCACCGGGATGGTCTGGCCGCCGTCGGTCCGCGGCATCCTCGTCACCGAGTCCGTCCGCGGCGACGGCGGGGTGCTGAAGAACTCCGAGGGCAAGCGCTTCATGTTCGACTACATCCCCGAGGTGTTCAAGGACAAGTACGCCACCACCGAGGAGGAGGGCGACCGCTGGTACACCGACCAGGCCAACAACCGCCGTCCGCCGGAGCTGCTCCCCCGTGACGAGGTGGCGCGGGCCATCAACTCCGAGGTGAAGGCCGGCCGCGGGTCCCCGCAGGGCGGCGTCTACCTCGACGTCTCCACCCGGCTCCCGGCCGCCGAGATCATCCGGCGGCTGCCGTCGATGCACCACCAGTTCAAGGAGCTGGCCGACGTCGACATCACCAAGGAGGCCATGCAGGTCGGGCCGACCTGCCACTACATCATGGGCGGCGTCGAGGTCGACGCCGACACCGGCGCGGCGGACGTCCCCGGCCTGTTCGCGGCGGGCGAGGTCTCCGGCGGCATGCACGGCTCCAACCGGCTCGGCGGCAACTCGCTGTCGGACCTGCTGGTGTTCGGCCGCCGCGCGGGCGCCGGGGCGGCCTCGTACGTGGACGGGCTCGCCGCCCGGCCGAAGATCTCCCAGGACTCGGTGGACGCCGCGAAGGCGGAGGCGCTCGCCCCGCTGGAGCGCGGGGGCGAGAACCCCTACGAGGTCCACCAGGAGCTGCAGCGGACGATGAACGAGCTGGTCGGCATCATCCGCAAGGCCGAGGAGGTCACCGAGGCGCTGGAGGCGGTGGGCAAGCTCAAGGAGCGGGCCCAGGGGGTCGGGGCGCCCGGCAGCCGGATCTACAACCCGGGCTGGCACCTCTCCCTCGACCTGCGCAACATGCTCCTGGTCTCCGAGTGCGTGGCCAAGGCGGCCCTGATCCGCCAGGAGAGCCGCGGCGGCCACACCCGCGACGACTTCCCCGGCATGTCGGCCGAGTGGCGCCGCAAGCTCCTGGTGTGCGGCCTGTCCCCCGACGGCTCCGGCGTGACCGTCGAGGAGAAGGTCCAGCCCTCGATGCGCGAGGACCTGATCACGCTGTTCGATCGGGACGAGCTGAAGAAGTACATCACCCAGGAAGAGCTGGCCGACTTCGACGCGTTGGTCAAGGAGTAGCCATGAGTTACAAGGCGAAGTTCCGCGTGTGGCGGGGCGAGGGCGGCGAGGGCAAGCTGGAGGACTTCACCGTCGAGGTGAACGAGGGCGAGGTCGTCCTCGACATCATCCACCGGCTCCAGGCCACCCAGGCCCCCGACCTGGCGGTCCGCTGGAACTGCAAGGCCGGCAAGTGCGGCTCCTGTTCCATGGAGATCAACGGCAAGCCCCGGCTCGGCTGCATGACCCGGATGTCCACCTTCACGGAGGACGAGACGATCACGGTGACGCCCATGCGGACGTTCCCGGTGATCAAGGACCTGGTCACGGACGTGTCGTTCAACTACCAGAAGGCCCGGGAGATCCCCTCCTTCACCCCGCCGTCGGACGTGAAGCCCGGCGAATACCGCATGCAGCAGATCGACGTCGAGCGGTCCCAGGAGTTCCGCAAGTGCATCGAGTGCTTCATGTGCAACAACGTCTGCCACGTGATCCGTGACCACGAGGAGAACAAGACCAACTTCGCCGGTCCGCGCTTCCTGATGCGGATCGCCGAGCTGGACATGCACCCCTATGACGTGACCGACCGCAAGGACGCCGCCCAGGAGGAGCACGGCCTGGGCTACTGCAACATCACCAAGTGCTGCACCGAGGTCTGCCCCGAGCACATCAAGATCACCGACAACGCGCTGATCCCGATGAAGGAGCGCGTGGTCGACCGCCGCTACGACCCGCTGGTCTGGCTGGGCAACAAGATCTTCAAGAGGTCCGGCTCGAAGAGCTGACCCTCCCCTGCGAGCCCGTCCCCTACCAGCGCCGCACCTGTCCGTCAGCGCCGGCCCGCGTCCACGCGGCCGGCGCTGTCGGACAGGGACCGGTGGATGAGGTAACCGTTGGCCCGGCCTGTCCCGGCACGTGCGCGCTCCACTCGTCACCGCCGGGATCGCGACCGTGAGGCATCTCGCGCGGCGGACGGACGACGACCTGCTCG
>NZ_JBSFPS010000064.1:0-39185 GCF_053588315.1 Streptosporangium sp. NPDC003464
CCTCCTCCAAAGAGGACATCTACATGGGCTGGGGGAGCGAGGCGGTCGGCCTGCCCGTGCAGATCGCGATCATCCCGTGCGTCTCGCCCGAGGACCCCCGCCGCCGTGGCCGCGTCGGGGACGACCTCGCAGCCCGCGCTCCGGAAGGCGGCGGCATGGCGCCCGGCGAAGTCGGCGGCCCGCCGGGCGTCGAGATCGGCGACCACCAGACGGTCGAGCGGCCGCAGCGCCGCCAGGCCCCGGACGACGAGGTCGGCCTGGGCGCCGGCGCCGATGACCGCGACGGTGGCGGCATCGGGGCGGGCGAGCGCGTGCGTGCCGAGCGCCGCCGCGAGACCCGTCCGCCACGCCGTCACCGTCGCCGAGTCCATCAGTGCCAGCAGCTCGCCGCTCCCAAGATCGTGCAGGCAGACGACACCGCGCAGTGCGGGCCGCGCGTCCGGGAACTTGGCGTTGACCTTGACCGTGTACGCGGGGACGCCCTCGACCAGTCCCGGGATGAGCGCGGTGGCCGTGCCCGGCCCGGGGAGGTCCGTGCGGATCCGCTGAGGCCCGACGGCCGGGGCCCCGGCGAGGAACCCCTGCTCCAGGGCGCTGAGGCAGTCCTCCACATCCAGCAGGCGTTCCAGATCGGACCGGGACAGAAGCAGCGTCACAGGACGATCATGTCATCCACGCCGCCGGCTGATCCCCTCCGGTGGGGAACGGGCCGAGCACGGCGGCCGGAGCCGGGCCGGTTCCTCGGTTCCTTCTTGTAAGTGAAGGCGCCATGCGACACCATGGACGGCGATGGAAGAAAGCACTCCGAAGTCGCCGGCGCACTGCTCCGCCGTCGAGGACGACTACGACGCCCGCCAGTGGGACACCAGGGAGGACTGCGAGGTCCGCCAGATCCTCGACCGGGTGGCGGACAAGTGGTCGCTGCTGGTGATCGCCCTGCTGGACCGGCGCGTCCTGCGCTTCACCGAGCTGAGCCGTAAGATCGACGGCATCAGCCAGCGCATGCTCACCGTGACCCTGCGCCAGCTCGAACGCGATGGCCTGGTGCGCCGCACGGTCCATCCCGTCGTGCCTCCCCGGGTGGACTACGAGCTCACGCCGCTGGGCGTGACCCTGCACGACACCATCCAGTCGCTCGTCATGTGGACGGAGAAGCACCAGAGCGAGATCGCCTCCGCCCGCGCCGACTACGACGCCCGTGCCGACGTCACGCCGGCCGTGACGGAACCCAGGAGACCGGCGACCGACCGTAACGTAACCCGGGCCGGCGGACGCGACGGAACCCGGACGGCGGCCACGGTCCGCGACGGAGGCCGGGCCGTGGTCACGGTCCGCGACGGGAGCCGGACCAGGGCGAGCGGGGGGCGGTGCGAGACGTGCGGCGCTCCCATCCACTCCGCCCGCACGGGCCGGCCCGCCCGGTTCTGCGGTACGGCATGCCGCCAGAAGGCGCACCGCCAACGTGCCCGCGCCCGCGAGCTGAGCTGATCCGGACCCGGACGGCCCGCGCCGAAGGCTGAGCCGGTCCGGACCCGGGTGGCCCGTGCCGGAGGCGGTCAGGCGGCCGTGGCGGGCAGCGGCAGCCGTACCGACACCTGGAAGCCCGGTCCGTCGGCGCGGCGGCCCGCGGTCGCGGTGCCACCACAGGCGGTGGCGCGCTCCTGGATGCCGATCAGGCCGTTGCCGCCCGAGGGGAGGGAACGGCCCGAGCCGGGGCCGTCGTCGGTGACGTCGATCGTCAGAGCGTCGTCGTCCCAGCGGAGCCGGATGTCGGCGCGGGAGGCGCCGGCGTGTTTGACGATGTTGGTGAGCGCCTCCTGGGTGATCCGGTAGGCGGCGACCTCGACGTCGGGAGGGAGCGCCCGGGGCTCGCCCGAGGTGCTGTAGGCCACGTCGAGCCCGGTGCCCGTGACCTGGCCCGCCAGCGTGGGCAGGTCACCGATGGTGGGCTGCGGCGCGCGGGGCCCCTCTTCCTCCTTGAGCACGCCCAGCATCCGCCGGAGCTGGAGCATCGCGTCGCGCCCGGCGGCGGCGATCGCGTCGAAGGCCACCTCGGCCCTGGCCGGATCGCTCCTGACCACCACGGGCCCCGCCTCGGCCTGGACCACCATGAGGCTCACCGCGTGGGCCAGGATGTCGTGCATGTCGCGCGCGATCCTGGCCCGTTCCCGTTCGGCGGCCCGCTCCGCCTCGACCTGGCGCTCGTGCTCCAGGCGGGCGGCCCGCTCCTCCAGGGCCGCCGCGTAGGCGCGGGAGACGGCGGCGGCCCTGCCGATCGCGTACGCGGCGACGAACAGCACGATGCCGCGCAGCGCGGTGTCGGACGAGCCGACCAGCAGCATCCCGCCGCAGGTCGCCAGGATGATCATGGACAGGCGGGCCCAGCGGGAGGACCGCATGGCGACGGTGTACATCGCGACCAGCCCGCCGTACCAGATCGGCTGTGACGGCAGGTTCTCGGCGAGGTCGTACAGGGAGGTCGCCAGGAGGGTGAAGATCAGCACGGGCACCGGCATCCGGCGCCGCCAGGCCAGCGGCGTCACGGCCACGACCACGACCACGTATCCCCACCAGTGCCAGGGGACGTCGTGGGGGTTGTCGCGGCCCACGAACGGCCACAGCTGCACCACCATCACCAGGGCGGTGAGCGCCACGTCCACCCACTGGGGAGGAAGGGTCCGTATCCGGCGGCGTAACAGGGCGATGAACGGCAGATCGGGCACGGTGTCCAATCCTGCTTCCTCCCCCGGCGCGCCGGTGCGGCGGGGGACCACGGCCGGGGCCGTAGCCAGGACCACCGCCGGGACCACGACCACGCGCGGCCGACCGGCGGCCGGGACGCGGTCTGCCGGTCGGCCCGTTCCGGGCTGCTCACGCGTGGGTGGTGGCGCGCCGGGCGGAGTGGGCGACGGGCCTGGCGGCGGGAGCCAGCTCGCGGGCGAGGGGGACGAAGGAGACGAGCAGGAAGATCGCGCCCACCGGGATGAGGTCGCGGTCGACGATCGGGAGGACGAGGTCGATCAGGACCAGCAGCGGCGTCCAGGCCTTGACGCGGCCGATGACGGCGAGCTGGACGACGAGGGCGAGCTGACCGAGGTAGAAGAGGTAGGGGCCGCCGTCGTAGATCGCGATGGAGACGCCGGGGACGGCCTGGACCCGGTCGAACAGGACGCCCATCGCCGCGTGGTCGGCGGAGAGGAACCCGACCACGATGTCGATGACGAACTGCGTGGCGGCGGCCAGGATGCCGACGGTCCCGAGCCCGGCGCTCACAGTGGCCACGACACCGCGGCCCGCCATCCGGCGCATCTCCCAGAAGACGGGGACGAACAGGGCCAGGGCGGCGAGGAAGGCGAGGTGGCCGGTGGTCCAGGCGAGACCGGGGCCCCTGCTGCCGTCGAGCCCGTCGAGGATCCGGATGATCCCGTAGGCGAGGACGAGCAGGGGGGTGGCGATGAATGCGAAGCGGGGGTTCATGTCAGGGCTCCAGGCGGTTGGCGGATAAGGCAATCCTGGTTTTCCGCCGCCTGAAAGTGATCGCCGGTGGGAGCGATCCTCGGCCTCACCGGTGAGGGGGAACGGATATCCCCCGTACCGGCGATGTCAGCGGCCCGGCGGGCACGGGAGCATGACACCTCTCACGGAACCTCCGCCCGCCGCTCGCCATCGGCCGCCCGCCGCCTGCCAGTCGCCGCCTGCCGCCTGCCGCCCGCTGCCTGCTGCCTGCTGCCTGCCGGCGGCCGTGGACCCCAGACCGGCCGCCGCCGGTCCCCGGTCCCCGGCCGCCGTCCGCCGGCTCCCGGTGGTCACACGCGGGCCAGGACGAGGCTGAAGTCACCGGTCGGATCGGTGTAGTGGCGGCTCACCACGAACCCGGCCGCGGCGAGCTCCGCCCGCAGTCCCTCGGGGCGGAACTTGGCGCTGATCTCGGTGCGCATCTCCTCCCCGGCCGTGAAGGAGACGGTCAGGCCGAGGTCGCCGACCCGCACCCGCATGGCCCGGCCCGCCCGCAGCCGCATCTCGATCCAGTCGTGCTGCATGTCATAGAGCGCGACGTGCTCGAACGCGTCCGGTTCGAAGTCGGCGTCCAGCTCCCGGTTGACCACGCGCAGGACGTTGCGATTGAAGGCGGCGGTCACCCCGGCCGCGTCGTCGTAGGCGGCGACCAGCCGCCCGGTGTCCTTGACCAGGTCGGCTCCGAGCAGGAAAGTGTCGCCGGGCCGGAGGGTGGTGCGCAGCTCCTTGAGGAACACCTCGCGTGCCGCCGGGTCGAGGTTGCCGATGGTGCCGCCGAGGAAGGCCACCATCCGCCGCCCCTCGCGCGGCAGCAGCGCCAGATGGTGCTCGAAGTCGGCGCAGACGGCCCGTACGGCCAGGCCGGGGTAGCGGGTGGTGAGGCGCCGCGCGGCGTCGCCGAGGGTGACCGCGTCGACGTCCACCGGCGTGTAGGTGCGCAGCGTCCCCGCCGCCGACAGGGCGTCGAGCAGCAGGACGGTCTTCTCGCTGGTCCCCGAGCCGAGCTCGACCAGGGTGTCCGCGCCGCTGCGCGCGGCGATGTCGACGGACTGCCGGCGCAGGATGGCCAGCTCGCGGCGGGTGGGGTAATACTCCGGCAGCCGGGTGATCTGGGAGAACAGATCGCTGCCGGCCGCGTCGTAGAACCACTTGGGCGGCAGCCATTTGGGCGTCGACGACAGCCCGGTGCGGACGTCGTGTTCGAGTGCCTGACGCAGGTAGTCGTCACCGAGATGGTTGACCAGATTCATGGATGACTGGCTGACGGACACGGGGCCTCCTGGGTCGATGGGTCAGGGGCGTCCTCGCCTGGCGGCCGGTCGGCCCGTGACCGGGGTGCTGTGGTTACCGGTGATCTCGATCCGCCCGGTCACGTCCCTCCTCGCCCGGCGGCCCGCCGGCCCGTGACCGAGATGCCATGTCTCGCGGTGATCTCGCTCCGTCCGCTCACAGTGGCTGGATGCACACGCCGTCGGGAGAGGCGAGGACCAGTTTCCGGTCCGGTACGGCCTGCCAGCCGGACCGGTCGTCCAGCGGCTCGCTCGCCACGAGCACGCCGTCGTCGAGGTGGAGGTGGAGGGTGTCGCCCCAGACGGTCGCGGCGATCGACGCGCCGTCGCAGGCGAGCAGGTTCAGGCGGGCGCCGGGGTCCTCCGCCCCGGCACGGGTGACGACCTCCGCCAGCGCGTCGCCGAGCGGCAACCCGGCGCGTCGCCGGGTGAAGACCGCGGCGGCGAGCCACGCGGAGTCGCAGGCGCTCTCCGCGTCGCGGGCGAGCCCGCGGACCGCCTCCCGCGCGACCCTGCCGTTGTGGCTGAGCAGCCACGGCCCGTCGGCGAAGGGCGCGGTCGCGCTCTCCTCGATCGGCATGCCGACGGTCGCCGACCGGATGGCGGCCAGCAGGCAGCCCGAGCGGCCGATCTGGGCGAGGGCGGGCAGGTTGGCGTCCGTCCAGATGGGGACGGAGCGGCGGTAGCGGACCGGTTCCGGGCGGGCGGCGTCGTACCAGCCCATGCCGAAACCGTCGGCGTTGACCGTGCCGTGGCGCTGCAGGCGCGGGGCGTAGGACTGCCGGAGCAGGCCGTGCTCGGGTCCGTGGATCAGCGAGGCGAGGGTCCGGGGAGCGCCCAGCCAGGCGGCGTGGCGGCACATCTACGCCTGCTCCGGGGAGGCCGACCGGGCGCAGCGGAAGCCGGAGAAGATCTGCCTGCGGATCGGATGGTCCCAGTTCCGGAACGTCGTGCGGACCGCGGCCGGGTCGGCCGCCCAGGATCCGCCGCGCAGCACCCGGTAGTCCTTGCCGAAGAAGACCTCGCTGTACTCGCGGTAGGGGAAGCTGCGGAAGCCGGGGTAGGGCAGGAACCGGGAGGCGGTCCACTCCCACACGTCGCCGACCATCTGCTCGGCGCCGTAGGCGCTCGCCCCGGCGGGGAAGGCGCCCAGCGGCGCGGGCCGCGCCGCCCGGTGCCCGAGGTTGGCCCGGCCGGGTCCGGGGGCGTCGTCACCCCACGGGTAGGTCCGCGACCGCTCCGCCGCGGGGTCCCAGCCGCAGGCCTTCTCCCACTCGGCCTCGGTGGGCAGCCGCTTGCCGGCCCAGCGGGCGTAGGCGTCGGCCTCGTACCAGCAGACGTGCTGGACGGGCTCGTCCATGGGCACGGGCTCGGGCCGGCCGAAACGGGTGCGCCACCAGATGCCGCCGTCCCTGGTCCAGAACAGCGGGGCGTGGGCGCGGGTCTGCCGGCGCCAGCCCCAGCCCTCCGGAGTCCACCAGCGGGGGTCGTCGTAGCCGCCGTCCTCGATGAAGGCGGTGTAGGCGCGGTTGCCGACGGGGAGCCTGTCGATCCAGTAGGCGGCCAGGTCGACCCGGTGGGCGGGGCGTTCGTTGTCGTAGGCCCAGGGCTGGGTGTCGGTGCCCATCAGGAAGGGACCGGCGGGGACGAGCACCTCCTCGGCGCCCGCGGGCCCGCCGGACGGCAGGCCGCCGTCGCGGACCAGGCCCGGCTCCTCCGACAGTTGCAGGGTGGCGAGCATGGTCTCGTCGTGCTGGTGCTCGTGCTGGATCACCAGGCCGAAGACGAAGGCGTCCCGGTGCAGGGGGTCGGGGCCCTCCAGGTCGATCGCGTCGAGGACGTCCAGCACCCGGCCGCGCACGCCCTCGATGTAGTGGCGCGCCTCGCCCGGCCCCAGGATGGGCAGGCTCGGGCGGTCCTTGCGCGGGTGCTTGAACGCGTCGTACAGGTCGTCGATCTCGGGGCGGAGCGGGGTGATCCCGCCGGCCTCCCGCAGCACCCACAGCTCCTCGTAGTTGCCCACGTGCGCCAGATCCCACACCAGCGGCGACATCAACGGAGAGTGCTGCCTGACCAGCAGGTCGTCCTCGGTGTCGGTATAGGCCAGCGACCGGTTACGCACCGCGACCAGCTCGGCGGCGATGCGTTCCTTGAAGTCGTTCATGCCTGTCCTTCCTCGGTCAGCCAGGCCGACAGGCTCCGCGCCGGCCCTTTCACCAGATCCAGCAGGTCCGCGGCCGGCGGGCGGCCGGTCGTCACGTGGCGGTCGGCGAACGCGGCCACCTCGCGGACCAGGTCCGGGGCCGCGCCCAGGCGGGGCAGCGCCGCGAGGGCGGCCTCGAAACAGGTCTCGGCGGCGCTCCTCAGCCGTGGCTCCGCCAGGCCGAGGCGCGCCGCCCACGGCCACATCCCCGCGTACGGCTCGGCGGCGGCCAGCGCCGTGTCGGCCGCGCGGTCGTCCATCACGAGGGCGTGGGTCACCGCCACGCACACCGGCCAGCTCGCCGGGTGCTGGGCGTCGAGGTAGCGGATCTCCAGCCAGCCGCGCGGCCGCACCGGAGGGAAGATCGTCGTGGCGTGGTAGGCCAGGTCCGCCAGGGTCGGCGGGCGGGTGGGGGCCGACAGCCAGTCGCGGAAGGTCGAGCCGTCGCGGACCGTGCGGCACCGCTCACCGTCCTCGCGCACGAGCATGAGCCGGGCGTCGAGCAGGTATTCCGCCCAGGCCGAGGCCGGGTCACCGGTCGCGGGGACGGGGGCCGTCCGGGTCCGGTCCAGGTTCTCCCACACCGCCTGGCGCCCCGACATCCACCCGCACGGCCGGCCCGCGCTGAGCGGTGAGTTGGCGAAGGCCGCCGTCAGGACGGGCCCCAGCAGGTGCGTGCGCTCCCACCGGACCGCGGGCCTGCCGCCCAGGTCCAGGTTGACCTGGATCGACGCCGTCGAGCACATCATCAGGGACCCGTACGGCGTGCCGAGGAACTCGGCCATCGCCTCGTAGCGGGGCAGCCGTAACTGCCGTCGGGCCGGCCGTACCGGGTCGAGGCCCACCCCGGCCAGCGCCAGGCCCGCCTCCCGCAGGGCCGCGCGCGCGGCGTTCACGTCGGCGGCGAGGCGGGCGATCGCCTCCGGCAGCGGACCCGCCGGGCCGGAGAGTTCGAGCTGGCCGCCCGGTTCGAAGGTCACCCGGCTCCCGCCGGGCAGCGGGGGCAGCGCGTCGGCGATCCTGGCCAGCGGGACCTGGCGGGCGGGGGCGGCCCGGTCGAAGACCAGGAATTCCAGCTCGATCCCCACCTGGTCCCCGGTGGAGCCGCGGAAGCAGCCTCGCGCGAAGTCCGCCACATCCGAAGCGTCCCGGACCAGCGCGCCCTCGGCGGCCAGATCGATCATCGTGCCCCCTTTGCCCGATGTGTACGGGTCTATAGACCCGCGAGGCGCGCAAGCGTTACAGCGGGCCGGGGTGTAACGGATCGACCGCGAGCGGCACTACGGTCACATGGGGCACAGGTGAGAATGATGCGAGCCGGATCCCGGTCCCGGCGCCCGGTCGGCTGCCGTGAGGCCGTCGGGCTCGTCACCGACTACCTCGACGGGGCGCTCCCCGCCGGGCGGCGGCGGCGCATGGAGGCCCATCTGGCCGGGTGCGCCGGCTGCTCGGTCCATCTGGAGCAGATCCGGGCGACGGTCGAGGCCCTCGGCTGCCTCAGGGGCGACGGCGTCCCGGGCGGGGTGCTCAGGAGGCTGCGCGTGGCCTTCTCCGGCCCGGGGCCAGGGCCGTCCCGGGCCGTGGGAGGCGGGCGGTAGCCGGGGTCAGGGCCGTCCCCGGTCGCGGAAGGCGGCCAGCAGCCGCTCGCGCGCTTCGCCGGGCAGAGCCGTGGGCGGCAGCTCGCCGAGGGCGCCGATGGTGGCGCGGAACTGGCCGAGGTAGCGCTCGCAGCCCTCACAGCCGCCGAGATGCTCCTCGAACCGGCCTCCCCGGGGAGCGTCGAGCTCACCCTCCAGGTAGACGGTCACGAGTTCCACCACCTCGTCGCAGCTGAACCGCTTCACGACGCTGACCGCCTTACCGTCTCGATGCTGAACCGATTCCACTACGCCGACCGCCTCGCCGTCTCGAAATACTCCTCCAGCCGCCCGCGCACCGCAGCGCGGGCGCGGTGCAGCAGGACACGCTGGTTGGCCGCGGAGATCTCCAGGATCTCGCAGACCTCCTCGGATGTGCACCCCTCGACGTCCCGGAGTGTGATGACCGCCCGCTGCCTGGGGGGGAGCTCGGCCAGGGCCGCCGCGATCCGGCCGCGCACCTCCGAGGCGAGCACCTCGCCCTCAGGGGTCGGCCAGGCGGTGGGCAGTTCCTTCCAGTGTCCGGGGAAGGGGTCGTCCACGCCCTGGAAACGCGAGCGGTCGACAGTCGGCCGCTCCTGCTCGAAGACGCTGCTCCAGGGGACCGTGCGGTTCTCGCGCACGCCCCGCTTCTTGGCCGTGTTGACCAGGATCCGGTAGACCCACGTCTTGACGGACGAGCGGCCCTCGAAGCCCTCGATCCCCCTGATCACCGCCAGCCAGGTGTCCTGCACGATCTCCTCGGCGGAGTCGTTGGTGGACACGTGCGAGCGGGCCAGCCACAGCATCCCCCGCGACCAGGTGTCCAGCAGCGCCGCGAACATCGTCTCGTCCCCGGCGCGCAGGGCCGCGACGACGACATCGTCCGGGGGGAGCCTACCGCCCGTGAAGGGCTCCACGATTGTCTCCTCCTGGTCGGGCATCTGGGACATTCATGACGTCGTGGTGCGTCCTCTCCGTTGAAGCGCTCCGGAGCGCGGCCAGTCCCGGAGATAGAAGATTCCCGCCCTGAGCTGGGACGACACCTTCTCCTCCCCGGCCTGACCGCTGGATGTCCGCAGTCTTCTCCCTGCACAGTCCCTTGACCGTCCCGTTCGTTACGCGGTCCGGGCCCGCCGGATCCGAGGCAGAGAGGTCCGGGGCAGAGGTCCAGAGTGGTGAGGTCCGGGGTGCGGAGGTTCAGGACGGCGGCGGGCGCAGGCCCGTGAGACGGCACAGTACGGCGAAGCCGTCGGCGGTCCCCGGCCAGTGGCGCTCCACAGCCTCCAGCCCCGCCCTGCGGACCACACTCCGCAGGACGGCGGTGACGATGATGGCGTCGTCGGCGTAGCCCAGCACCGGGACGAAGTCGGGGATCAGGTCGATCGGCAGGGCCAGGTAGGCGAGCAGCAGGCCAAGCAGTACGCGGATGCCACGGGGGAGGGTCCGGTCGGCGGCCAGGCGTCGCAGGAGGCGCAGGAGGTCGGGCAGGAGCCGGAGAGCCTCGGTCAGCAGCGCCCCCCGGGGCCGCATGATCACCAGGGCGGCGGCCAGGGCCAGCCAGACGGCGGCCAGGCCGGCCGCGACGCCCCAGACGACATTCCACCACGACACGTGAGCGAACCTACCCCGGCGGCCCCGGGGCGCCGCCCGCCTCGGTCTACCGGGATGTCCCGGCCGCCTCAAGGGTCTCGCGGGAGGGCTCGGCGGCCGTCGCGGTGCGCCTGCGGAGACCGGCCGCGGTGACGGCCGCGGCGAGGAGGACCCCGACGAGCGGCACGAGCAGGGCCGCGCGGAAGCCGTCGAGCCCGGCCTGGGGCGAGCCGCCGGTCCCGGCGACGGCGGCGCTGACGGCGGTCACCGCCGACAGGCCGAGTGCTGAGCCGAACTGGAAGGAGGTGTACAGCAGGCCGCCGGCGAGCCCCTGCTCCTCCTCCGCGATGCCGTCCGTGGCGGCGATGGTGAGCGGCCCGTAGGTCAGGGCGAAGGCGAGGCCAAGGATGATCATGGTGGGGAACATGGCCGCGTAGGTCCAGTCGAGGCCGATCGGCAGGAACAGCGCGTAGGCCACGGCGGCGAGGACCAGGCCGCCGAAGATCACCCGGACATTGCCGAAACGGTTCACCAGCCGCGGCGTGACGGTCGGCGCGAGCACGGCGTCGACGCCGACGGCCAGGAGGGCGAGACTCGTCTCCAGCGTCGACCAGCCGCGCAGTTCCTGCAGGTAGAAGACGGCGACGAACTGGAAGCCGAAGAACGACCCGGCGAACAGCAGCGCGCCGAGGTTGGCGCGGACCAGCGGGCCCGAGCGCAGGATGCCCAGGCGGACCAGCGGCGAGGCCGACCGCCGCTCGATCATCACGAAGGCGGCCAGCAGCGCCAGACCGCCGGCGAACGCGCCGGCCGTCCAGCCCCATCCGGCGCCGGGCTCCTCCAGGCTGACCACCGTGAAGACGAGCAGGAGCATCGCTCCCGTCACGCTGGCCGCGCCGGCCAGGTCGAAACCGTGGGGAGAACGCTCCGGACGCTCCTCACGCGGGATGAGAAGGACGGCGGCCAGGAGGATCAGGGACGCCAGGATGACCGGGGCGAAGAACACCCACCGCCAGTTGACCGCGGTCAGCAGACCTCCGACGACGAGCCCGAGGGAGAAGCCGGCCGCCGCCGTCCCCGCGTAGACCAGCAGGGCCTTGTCGCGCTGACGGCCCTCGGCGAAGCTCGTCGTGATGATGGCCAGGCCCGCGGGCGCCATGAACGCGGCGGCCGCGCCCGTCACGAACCGGGCGACGATCAGGATCCACCCCTCGGTCGCGATCCCGCCCAAGCCGGAGAAGGCCAGGAAGACCACGAGCCAGAACAGGAACATCCGCCGCCGGCCCAGCAGGTCCGCGGTCCGCCCGCCCAGCAGCATGAAACCGCCGTAGCCGAGCACGTAGGCACTCATCACCCAGCTCACCGAGCCGGTGGACATGCCCAGGTCGGACCGGATCGACGGCAGGGCCACGTTCAGCATCGCCACGTCGATCCCCTCCAGGAAGATGGCGCCGCACAGCACGAACAGCACGCCCCAGGCGCGTCCGTTCATGCGGCCGGTGCCGGCGCCGGGTGGTGGGGACTGCGGTGTGGACACGGGATCACTCCTCGGGATGCGGGGGAGGAGGGGCCGGGCCGGCCGCGTTCGGTTTCCTCGGAGCCGGTCAGTTCCCTCTTGTAAGTATTCGCATCATGCGGCACCGGGGAAGGGGGACGGAAGACGGCACTTTGGAGTTACCGAGTCATCGCGCGGATACCGGGGCGGCCGCGCCGGCGGCCGGCGGGCGGCCCGCCGGCCCCCCGGCGCCGCCCCGGACGGGCGGCCGTTGCCGGCCGGTGCCCCACCGGGCTGGCGTATCCCCTGGCACATCGGGCAGGGTCGGGCGGGGCCGTACGGCCGCGCGGCATCACACAGTGGCAGTGACCGTAACGGATCCGGGGCCGCGTCCGTAACCGAGGGGAGGCCGTAACGGATCCCGGGCCGCGTCCGTGAGACGTAACGTAACTCGTGCCGCTGTCATGTGTAACGGAACTCCGGCCGTCGGCCGTGACGGAACCCGTCCGCGGCCGCCACCGGGGACGTCCGAGGGGAGGCGTCAGTGCGCGGTCCAGCCGCCGTCGACGGGCAGGACGGCGCCGGTGATGTAGGAGGCGCCGGGGCCGGCCAGCAGGAGCGCGGCGGCGGTGAGCTCGGTGGGGTCGGCCCAGCGGCGGGCGGGCACCTGGTGGTCGAGGAACTCGCGCACGTGCGGGTCGTCGTCGACGCCTTCGTTGAGCGGCGTGCGGAACGGCCCGGGGGCCAGGGCGTTGACGCAGATGCCGGTGCCGGCGAGCTCGACCGCCAGGCTCCGGGTGAGCTGGATCACCGCGCCCTTGCTGGCGGCGTATCCGGCGCGGCCCGCGGCGCCCACCACGCCGAGGGCGCTGGCGAGGGTGACGATGCGGCCGTATCCGGCGGCGCGCATCACCGGCACCGCCGCCTGGCAGGCCAGGAAGGTACCGACGACGTTGACCTCGAGGCAGTGTCGCAGGGTGGCGGCGTCGAGGTCGGCCAGCTCGCCCCGGGCCTGGACGCCGGCGCTGGTCACCAGGATGTCCAGGCGGCCGTGCCGGGCGACGACGTCGTCGACGACTCCGCGCACGGAGTCCTCGTCGCCGACGTCGCAGGCGATGCCCGAGGCGTGTCGGCCGGTGGCGGCGGTGATCTGCGCGGCGGCCCGCAGGCAGGCGTCCTGCCGCCGGCTGGAGACCACGACGGTGCAGCCGGCCTGGGCGAGCGCCAGCGCGATGGCCTGGCCGAGCCCCGCGGAGCCGCCGGTGACCAGCGCGACCTGTCCCGTGAGGTCCGCGCCGCCGGTGGTGGGGAGTCTCTCGGTCATGGGACCCGTGAGGTCCGCGCCGCCGGTGGTGGGGAGTCTCTCGGTCACGGGGCCAGCATGTCAGCGCCCCCGGCACGACCGGACGGCGACACCCTGGATCGGGCGTCGCCGGTGGCCGGTGTCAGTCCACCGGGACGGGCCGGGGGTCCTCGGCCGCGCGGAGGTCGTAGCGGTCGCGGGCGGCCATGATCTCGGGCACGTGGTCCTCCGACCAGCGCCTGATCCCCGCCATCAGCGCGACCACGCTCTGTCCCAGCTCGCTGAGCGAATACTCCACCCGGGGCGGGATCGTCGGATAGACGGTGCGGACCACCACCCCGTCACGCTCCATGGTCCGCAGTGTCTGGGTGAGGCTCTTCTGGGTGATCCCGTCGAGACGGCGGCGCAGCTCGCCGAACCGGACCGGGCCGTCCTGCAGGGCGTCCACCAGCAGGCAGGTCCACTTGTTGGCGATGGCCGCCAGGACGGTCCGTGAGGCGCATTCCTTCAGGTAGGCGTCGACGGCGCCGAACTCCCGCAGGTGGGACGTGGTATCCATAAGGTACCTATATATCGCAAAGGTGCCTTCTTTCCTAGTTATACCGCCGTCCACCACGATTGATCTCGACAGGGTTCCCCTACCAAGGAGATCGAAATGCGTGCCGTCACCCAGTCCGCCTTCGGCGGTCCCTCCGTTCTCCGGCTCGCCGAGGTCGACCTGCCCGTGCCGGACCACGGGCAGGTCCTGATCAAGGTCGAGGCCGCCGGGGTCAACCCGGTCGACGGGGCTGTCCGGTCCGGTGTCTACCCGCTGCTCGGCACGCCGCCGTTCAGCCTCGGCTGGGACGTCGCGGGGGCGATCGAGGCCGCCGGGCCCGGTGTGTCCGCGTTCGCCCCCGGCGACGAGGTGCTGGGCCTGCTCGCCTTCCCGGGCGCGGGCAACGCCTATGCCGACTACGTCCTTGCCTCGCCCAACGAGATCATCCACAGGCCCGCCGGGCTGACCGCGCAGGAGGCGGGCGGGCTGCCGCTGGCCGGTCTGACCGCCTGGCAGGCGCTGGTCGGCATCGCGCGCGTCGGCGAGGGACAGCGGGTGCTCGTCCACGCCGCCGCCGGCGGGGTCGGCCACCTGGCCGTCCAGATCGCCAAGGCGCATGGGGCGCACGTCGTCGGCACCGCCCGGGCCGCCAAGCACGCCTTCCTCCGCGGTCTCGGCGCGGACACGCTCATCGACTACGCCACCGAGGACTTCGTCACGGCGACCGAGCCCGTGGACGTGGTGTTCGACCTGGTGGGCGGCGAGTACGGGGAGCGCTCGGCCGCCGCCCTGAAGCCCGGTGGCCTGCTCGTCGGCGCGCTCGGCGGCAACCTCGGCATCACCCCGGAGCGCGCGGCCGAGCGGGGGGTACGGCTCGCCGTGGTGAGCGTGCGTCCCTCGGCGGCCGATCTGACCCGCCTCGCCGCCCTGGTGGAGTCCGGGCGGCTCAGGGTGCACGTGGACCAGGTGCTGCCGCTGGCCGAGGTCGCCAAGGCGCACGAACTGCTCTCGGCCCGCCGTACCACCGGAAAGATCGTCCTGGTCCCGTGACATCCGGCGGCGCGTGCGGCCGGAGCCGGAGCGTGGTCGCGACGTTCCCGCTCACCGGCCGTGCCTGACCGGCCGTGCCTGACCGGCCGTGCCTGGTCCCCGCCTGATCACCCGTCCTGTGGACGGCCCGGAGTCCTGCGGACGCATGCGATTCCCCTACAAATAACCCTACTGGGGGTATGTATGGGTTATAAATAGGGGTAGTCGGTCCGGGGCGGCCGCTCCGCCGGGGCGCGGGACGCCCGGACCGGCCCCGTCGCGGCCATCGAAGGGATCATGTGGTGAAGCGTGTGCTGCTGCTGGCGACCGGTGACACCATCGCCTACTCCAGCCGTCCCGCGGGTGTCGCGTCCGGCGCCGAGCTCCTGGCGGCGATCCCTCCGGCCGAGCTCGCGGCGGAGGTGGTGGTGGAGGACGTGATGGCGGAGCCGAGCTGGGACATGTCGCCCTCGACCATGTTCGGGCTGGCCCGCCGGGCCCGTTCGGCGATCCTCGAACGGGGATTCGACGGGGTCGTGATCACTCACGGCACCGACACCCTGGAGGAGAGCGCCTTCCTCGCCGACCTGCTCGCGGGCCGGGCGGCCGAGCGCGGCGCGATCGTGCTGACCGGCGCCGTGCGCCCCCTGGACGAGCTGTCCGCCGACGGCCCGCGCAACCTGGCCTCCGCCGTCGCGGCCGCCGCCGACGGCGCGCTGCGCGGCGCCGGGGCCGTCGTGTGCCTCAACGACGAGCTGCACGCCGCCCGCTGGGTGAGCATGACCGACGCCACGAGCGTGGCGGCCTTCTCCTCGGCGCCCTTCCCCGCGCTGGGCCGTGTGGCCGGCGGGCGGGTCGAGATGCTGGCCGCGCCGCCGCCCCGGCCTCCGCTGGTGGCGGGGGAGCCGGAGGCGGACGTCGCCCTGATCAAGACCTATCCCGGGATGGACTCCGTGCTGCTCACCGCGGTCGTGGACGCCGGCGCCCGGGGGGTGGTGCTGGAGGGCACCGGCATGTCCAACGTGCCGGTCGGCCTCTTCGCGACGATCGGCGAGCTGACGGAGTGGGGCATCCCGGTGGTCGTCGCCTCCCGCTGCCGCACCCGCGGGGTCCCGCTCGACGACCTGCCCCTCGGCGTGGGGCTCGCCGCCAAGGTGGGCGCGATCGGAGCCCGTGACCTCGCGCCGTCGAAGGCGCGCTGCGCGCTGATGGTGGCCCTCGGAACGGGTGGGCCGCGGGCCGTACGCGACTGGTTCGGCAGGCTCTGACGCCCCGGGCCGCCGCTCGCGGGCCCGGGGGACGTCTCGGCGTCCGCGGCGCCGGTCAACGCGGTGGTGAACAGGGACATCCCGATGACGATCAGGACCAGGCGCCGGAGCCGGAACGATCTCCTGACAGCCGGGTGGCTGTGAAGGCAGCCCCACGCCGGGAGAGACTCTCATCGCCGGGAATCAATCGCCGGCGGCTTTCCGTCAGGCCCCGACAGCGTCCGGGGCGAAGGGCCGGGAAAGGCGTCTCCGCCGCGATCGCGGCCGGAGAGCCAGACCGCCGCCGCGGCGAGGGCCGCGAGCGTCCCGCCGGCCCAGGTGACGCCGGAGGCGCCCAGGGAGTCCACTGTCACCCCGCCGAGCAGGGCGCCCAGCGAGATGGCCGCGTTGAACGAGGAGACGAACAGCGCCGCCCCCGCCTCCGGGGCCTGGGGCACCGCGCGCAGCATCCAGGTCTGGAGGCTGACCGAGACGCCGCCGTAGGCGAGCCCCCAGACGGCGAGCAGGACGATCATCCCGGCCCGCACGGCGCCGGGGCCGGGCAGCAGCAGCACCACCGCGGCGAGCGTCCCGGCGATGAGCAGGACGGTGCCGCGCACGTTCCGGGCCGCCGCCGGACCGGCCGCGAAGTTCCCCGCGACCCCCGCCACGCCGTACACCAGCAGGAGCGCGCTGAGCAGGCCGGCGCCGGCGCCGGACACCTGCCCGACGACCGGGCCGAGGTAGGTGAAGGCCGCGAAGTGGCCGGTGACCAGGAGAAGCGTGACGGTCAGACCGGTGCGCACCCCCCTGTCCCGGAGCAGGCGGGGGACCTGCCCGAACCGGATCGCCCGCGTCGCGGTCAGCGGCGGCAGCAGCAGGGCCAGCGCGGCCGTGACCGCCGCGCACAGGATCGCCAGCGCGGCGAACGCGGCCCGCCAACCGGCCAGCTCGCCGACGAGCGTCCCGGCCGGGACCCCGAGAACGGAGGCGATCGAGACGCCTCCGAAGATCATTGATGTCGCGGCGCCGGTGGACCGCTCCGGCACCAGCCGTACGGCCAGGCCCGCGGCGATCGACCAGAACCCACCGATGCCCAGGCCCACCAGGGCCCGGGAGGCGATCAGCGTCGGCGCGCCCGGGGCCAGGGCGGACAGCAGGTTGGCCACGGTCAGCAGGGCCATCAGCGCGCACAGCACCAGCCGCCGGTCGGCCCGGCCCGCGGCCACGGTGAGGACCGGGGCGGCGAGCGCGGCGACGATGCCCGGCAGCGTCACCGCCAGCCCCGCCACACCGGCGGAGATCTTCAGATCGGATCCGACGGACGTCAGCAGGCCGACGGGTGACATCTCGGTGGTCACCACGGAGAAGGTGCCCAGGGACACCGCGACGACCGCGGGCCAGTACGCCCGCGACGGCCGGTCCCCGGCGGGGGAAGCGCTGGTTGACATGTCTGACAGCCTTCAGCCGCGCCCCCGGCGGAACAACGCCGAAGGTCTCATCCTTGGATGAGGTGGGCTAATGGATGGGCGGAGCGGCAGGCGCGTGGAGGTGGCCGTGGGCGGAGTGGAGATCCGGGAGCTGGAGTGCTTCCTCGTGCTGAGTGAGGAGCTGCATTTCGGCCGGGCCGCCGAGCGGCTGTACGTCTCCCAGAGCCGCGTCAGCCAGCTCGTGCGCTCGTTGGAGGAGCGGGTCGGGGCCCGGATGTTCGAGCGCACCAGCCGGCGGGTCCGGCTCACCCCGCTCGGCGAGCGCTTCGCCGAGGAGCTGCGCCCCGCCTACGCCTCCCTCCGGCACGCCGTCGAACGGGTCCGGTCCGCGGCCCGCGGCGTCGCCGGCGTCCTGCGGGTCGGGTTCCTCGGGACCTCCGACCAGGAGGTCATGGAGATCGTCGGGATCTTCCAGGAGAGACACCCCGACAGCGAGGTCGTCACCGTCGAGATGCCGATATCCGACCCCTTCGGCCCGTTGCGGCGCGGCGAGGTCGACGCGGCGTTCGTCTGCGGGCCGGTGGAGGAGCCGGGGCTGGTCCTCGGCCCGCGGGTCAACAGCGAGCCGCAGACGCTCGCGGTCTCCACCCGGCACCCGTTCGCGCGCCGTGCCTCGATAGCCGCCGAGGAGCTCGCCGGCTGCCCGGTCATCCGGATCGCCGGCCCCGCGCCCCGATACTGGCGGGAGCTGCTGTCCCCGTCCATCACGCCGGCGGGCCGGCCGGTGCCGGACGGGCCGGCGGCCTCCACGATGCAGGAGGCGCTGTCGATGATCGCGGCCAACCGCGGCGGGATGCTGTTCTGCGCGCTGACCGAGGACTATCATCACCGCCCCGACATCGTCTTCGTCCCCGTCGAGGGGCTGCCCGATTCCGTCCTCTCCCTCATCTGGCACCACGACAACGAGACCGCCCGCCTGGCGGCCTTCCGGCAGGTCACCGCCGACCATCTGCGAGGCCGTCCGGCGGGGCGCGTCCCGGAGCGCCCGCCGGCACCCGTCACGGCGTCCTCGGCGGGCCGCCGCGCCGCGGGCGGTCCCGCCGGCGCGCTCGCCGGCCACGTGGCCGCCTCCGGCCGGGGGGTGTGAGCCCGGTGCGGTCCTGAGGCGCCGGCCGGAGCCGGGCGGGCGCCTACTTGAGCGGGTCGTGTCCCCAGTTCATCAGGGAGCGTCTCCACCGGGTGTCCTCGACGTCGCCGGAGGGGCGCTGCGCGAGGTGCCGGCGGACGTAGCCGGTCACCTGCCGCATGTGGGCGTAGTCGTCGTCGGAGAGGTCGTCCTCGCGCTTGCGGAGGATCTCCAGGATGTGGCGGCCCGACTCGTGGCCTGTCGACTCGCCGCCACCGGTCCTGTCCCCGCTCCCCTTGGACTCCTGGGTCTCCAGCCAGCGCTCCAGCTCTCCGGCCGTCATGTTGATCGCATGGTGGAAATCCGTGGCGATGTCCTGCCTGTCCTCGGCCATGTCAGTCCTTCCTCCGCGGTGCCGACGACCTGTGCGCGGCGCTTCCGTCACTCCGGCACTCGCTCGTACGCCTGGCCTCCCCGTCAGTGGACCAGCCATCCGGGGGCGTATCTCCCCGACGCTCCGGTCTTTCCCGGTGATTTCCCGGAAAGGGGGGCGCCTGTGGTGTGAACCGGGCGTCACGTCACAGGCGGGCCGCGGAAGGTTCATCACTCCCTTTACTCCTCGCCCTTCACGTGCTCGGTGTCCTCCTCGTCGAATTTGCGGGTGTCGCGGGGCTCGGCGTAGGGCTCCTCGTCGGCCGGCCGACCCGCCTCGATGGCGCGTTCCCGGGCGAGTTCGGCGTCGAACTCCACCCCGAGCAGCACGGCGATGTTGGAGATCCACAGCCAGATCAGGAAGACGACGACCCCGGCCAGCGCGGCGTAGGTCTTGCTGTAGGAGCCGAAGTTGGCCACGTAGAACCCGAAAGCGGCGGACGCGGCGATCCACACCACGACGGCGATCATGCTGCCGGGAGTGATCCAGCGGAACCCCGGATGCTCGACGTTGGGCGCGGCCCAGTACAGCAGGGCCAGGACCAGCGCCACGATGACCACCAGGATCGGCCACTTGGCGATCCCCCAGATCGTCAGCGCGGTCTCGCCGATCCCGAGGACCTTCCCGGCCTGCGCGGCGAGCTCTCCGGTGAACACGACGGAGACCGCGCCGACCGCCATCAGGATCACCAGGACCGTGGTGATGCCCAGGCGCAGCGGCAAGGTCTTCCAGATGGGCCGGCCCTCGGGCATCTCGTACATGACGTTGGCGGCCCGCATGAAGGCTCCCACGTAACCCGACGCGGACCAGAGCGCGATGGCGATACCCATGATCGCGGCGATCCCCGCGGCGCGCTGGCTGCTCTGCAGGGCCTGGAGCACGGTGTCGATGGTCTGCCGGGCGGGGCCCGGGGCCAGGGCCCCCAGGTTGTCGGTGAGCGACCGGGTGGCCGACTGGCCGAACAGGCCGAGGACGGATATCACCGCCAGCAGCGCGGGGAAGATCGACAGCACCGCGTAGTAGGTGAGCGCGGCGGCCCAGTCGGTGAGGTTGTCCTCCTGGAACTCCTTGACGGTGCGTTTGAGCACGTCCCACCACGACCTCTTGGGCAGCTCGGCCGGGCTCTCGGGCGCCCGCTCGCTCTCCGGTCCCCGGCCGGGGGCGGTTGCCGTGTGCCGGGTGTCGTTATGTGACATGGTGCACCATCTCCAGGTCCAGCGGCCGTACCGCCCGCGTCGGGGCGGCGGCCGCGCTTGTAGCGGCCGGAGCCGCCGGCGGCAGGGCCCGGACCGGGCTCCGTCGGGTGCCGGGCGCGCCCTGTCCCGGCCGGGGATCCGTCCGCCGGCGCCTCCGAGGGGTGTGCGTTCTCGCTCGGAGTCGGCGCTACCCCGCCTGGCCCGCGGCATTCACCGGAACGGCCGGCAGGGATCCAGAGGCTTCACGCCGGAAGGTGGGACCGGGCCCCGCGGTTCCGGAGGGTGGGGCCCGGACCGGCGGTGAAAAGTTCGGTGCGGGGCGAAATGTCCTTTCCGTAATCTTCACTTATGGAGCAAACAATTACCGCGGAGCCCCGCGTCGACCGTCGGGCGCTCGCCGCGGTGGGCGTCACCGTGCTGCTGTGGGCCTCGGCATTCGTCGCCATCCGCAGCGCCGCGGAGCACTTCGCCCCCGGCGCCCTGGCCCTGGGCCGGCTGCTGGCGGGTTCGGTGGTGCTGGGCGTGATCTGGCTGGCGCGGCGCGAGGGGCTGCCGCCGCGCGCCGCGTGGCCCGGCATCGTGGGCTCGGGGATCCTGTGGTTCGGCCTCTACATGGTCGCCCTGAACTGGGGCGAGCAGGAGGTGGACGCGGGGACCGCGGCGATGGTCGTCAACGTCGGCCCGGTCCTGATCGCGCTCCTCGGCGGATGGCTGCTCAAGGAGGGGTTCCCGCCCCGGCTGCTGGCGGGGATGGCGGTGTCGTTCGCCGGCGCCGTCGTGGTGGGGATCTCGATGTCCGACGGCGGTCGCGCGTCGATCGTCGGCGTCCTGCTCTGCCTGCTCGCGGCCGTGACGTACGCCGGTGGCGTGGTCTGCCAGAAGCCCGCGCTGAAGCACGCCTCGGCGCTGCAGGTCACCACCTTCGGCTGCTTCGTCGGCACGGCGGCCTGCCTACCGTTCGCGGGCCAGCTGGTGTCGCAGGTCGCCGCCGCCCCGCTGCCCGCGACGCTGAACGTCGTGTATCTCGGGGTCTTCCCGACGGCGCTGGCGTTCACCACCTGGGCCTACGCGCTCGCCCGCACCACCGCGGGGAAGATGGGCGCCACCACCTATGTCGTCCCGGCGCTGGTGGTCCTGATGGCCTGGCTCATCCTCGACGAGGTGCCCGCCTGGCTGACCCTCGCCGGCGGCCTGCTCTGCCTCGCGGGCGTGGCGGTGTCCCGGGGAAAGGGCCGGGTGCGGGCCCGGTAACGTGGCAGTCCACTACGTGATCAACGGGTGGTCGCGGTCCGCCTCGACCTCCTGAGCGACTCGGGGAGGCGTGGATGCGCGACCAGACGATCGGTGACTTCCTGGACCGGTTGGCCGGCCGGGTGCCCGCGCCGGGCGGGGGAGCGTCGGCCGCCCTGCACGGTGCCCAGGCCGCCGCGCTGCTGGGCATGGTGGCCCGCTACAGCGACGGCCCGAAGCACGCCGAGCACGGGCAGGTGATCAACCGGATCCTCGCCGAGGCGGACGCCCTCCGTGACCACGCCCTCCAGCTCGCCGAGGACGATGCGGCGGCGTTCACCGCCGTGACCGACTCCTACCGGCTGCCCAAGGCCACCGACGAGGAGAAGGCCGCCCGTTCGGCGGCGATCGCCGGGGCGCTGGCCGCCGCGGCCGTACCTCCGGCCGGGACCGTCGCCGCGGCGCGCCGGCTGGTCGAGCTCGCCGAGGAGCTGCTGCCCATCGGCAACCGCAACGTCATCACCGATGTCGCCGCCGCCGCGGAGGCCGCGCGGGCCGCGGCCACCACCGCCCGGGTCAACATCGAGATCAACCTCGCCGGCATCAAGGACGAGGAGGTCCGCGCCGGCCTGGCCGCCCAGGCGGCCGGGGTGGACGAGATCGCGGCCAGGGCCGAGAGAGTCACCGCCGCCGTGCGCGAGGAGATCAGCGGGTGACCACCTCCGCACGGCCGGAGCCCGGGACCCCCACACTGGAAGGACTCACCCAGATGAGCGCACGACCCCTGTCCGGGAAAGAGCTGGCCGCCGCCATCCGGGCGGACGCCGCCGGACAGGCCGCCGAGCTCGCCGCGGCCGGCCGCCCCCCGAGACTCGCCGTGGTCACGGCCACCGCGGACGAGTCCAGCGCCTGGTACGTGCGCTCCATCGTGAACGCGGCGGGCAAGGCGGGCATCGCGTGCGAGGTCGTGGACCTGGGGCCGGAGGCGCCGGTGGCGGCGGTCCGGGAACGTCTGGAGTCGCTGAGCGCCGACGGCCGGGTGAGCGGGATCATCCTGCAGACCCCCCTCCCCGGGGGCGCGAAGCTTGAGGACCTCGCCTCCTCCATCGCCCCCGGCAAGGACGTCGACGGGGCCAACCCGCTCTCGCTCGGCCGCCTGGCCGCCGGGCTGCCCGCCTTCGCGCCGGCGACCGCCGAGGCGGTGGTGCGGATCCTGGAGCACCACGGGGTGGAGCTCGCCGGCCGCCACGCGGTCGTGGTCGGCCGTTCCACGGTCGTCGGCAAGCCCGCGGCGCACCTGCTGCTGGACCGCGACGCCACCGTGACGGTCTGCCACTCGCGCACCGCCGACCTGGCCGCCGTGGCCGCCACGGGCGACATCCTGGTCGCGGCCGTCGGCCGGGCGGGGCTCATCACCTCCGAGCACGTCAAGCCGGGGGCCGTGGTGGTGGACGTGGGCACGAACCCCACGCCGGACGGCGGTCTCGTCGGCGACGTCGACCCGGCCGCGGCGGAGCGGGCCGGCGCGCTGACCCCGGTGCCCGGCGGGGTGGGCCCGGTGACCACGGCCCTCCTGCTGAGCCACACCGTGCGGGCCGCCCGGGGGTAGCCGGTGCCCGGCGCCTACCGGACGGCGGTGGGGCAGAACGTGCCGGGCGGCCGGTACGTCTCGCGCGCAGACGTGGCCCGGGCATCCGCCGAAGGACATGCGGACAATCGAGCTGCCGGACGGCGGCTGGGGGCACGGCCGGGAGGAGGGCGCCAAGTCCGGTGGTTATAGGGTCATACCTCGCATTCGGTGATGAGGAGCCCTCTTGTGTCCGCTAAGCCAACGATCCTTTATCTGACGGACCTGTCGTACGAGGCGCGGGGCCGGCGGTACTGCGACGAGGACATCTTCGTCTCCTCCCAGCTCAGGCAGGGGTTCACGGTCGTCCTCTGCCATCCGCTGGACGCGGTCGCGCTGATGGACGACTTCGACGTGACCGTGGTCCGCAACACCGGGCCGGTGATCCACTATCAGGCCGAGTACGACCGATTCCGGGCCCGCGCCCTGGAGAGCGGCGTCCGGGTGTACAACCCGCTGACGGGCAAGGCCGACATGGTCGGCAAGCGGTATCTGGTGGATCTCAGCCGCGACGGATACCCGGTCATCCCCACCGTCGACCGTCCTGACGACCTCGGCCGCCTGCCCGGGACGGCGGAATACGCGGTCAAGCCCATGCTCGGCGCCGACTCCATCGGGCTCAGGTTCGTGGGGCCGGAGGAGCTGGACCGGATCGCCTTCGGCGACGTGCTCGTCCAGCCGCGGATCGACTTCGTCCACGAGGTATCGTTCTACTTCGTCGACCACGCCTTCCAGTACGCCCTGTACGCCCCCCGGCCGGATCGGCGCTGGGAGCTGGAGCCGTACCGGCCGGACGCGACGGACCTGGCCTTCGCCCAGCGCTTCGTCGACTGGAACAGCCTCGACCACGGCATCCAGCGGGTGGACGCCTGCCGCACGCGCGACGGGGAGCTGCTCCTGGTCGAACTGGAGGACCTGAACCCCTACCTGTCGCTGGACGCCCTCGACGCGACGGCGCGCACCGCCTTCGTCTCGGCCATGGAGAGATCGGTTCTCGGGCTGCTCCGCGGGTGACCCGCGGGGCGGCCGGAGGACGCGGGGTGCGCGCGGCGGTGGGACGTCACCGCCGGGCGGCGGCCTCGGGACCGACACCGCCGCGCGGCGGCCGCGGCGTCGGGGCCGGCGCGGTCAGACGGGGATCGAGACCCCGAGGCCGCCCCGGGTCCGCGCGCCGTAGCGCTCCTTCTCCCTGGCGAGGTCGAGCGGCTTGATGCCGCTGCGCCCCTGGAGCACCTCCTCGGTGAGCAGGTCGGCCGGGACCAGCCAGGACACCTCGAACTCCAGGCCGTCGGGGTCCTTGGCGTACAGGGCCTTGGTGGTGGAGTGGTCCGAGGCGCCGACCAGCGCGTTCAGCTCGCCGAGCTTGAGCGCGATCCGCTCCAGCTCCTCCAGGGTGTCGACCTCCCAGGCCAGGTGGTAGAGGCCGACGGTGGAGCGCCCGGCGCCGGAGGGACCCGCCTGGGCGCCGATCTCGAACAGGCCGAGGTCGTGGTCGTTGCTGGAGCCGGAGGCCTGCAGGAACGCGGCGCCCGGCATGTTCATGACCACCCTGAAGCCGAGGGCCTCCGCGTAGAAGGCCACGCTGCGCTCGACGTCGCGCACGAACAGGACCGCGTGGTTGAGTCGCTGGACCGGCATGGTTCCTCCCATGAAACTTGAACTCTCAAGTACGCTACCCCCATATCCTTGAGAGTTCAAGTAAAGTGGGACCGTGACGCGATGGCTGGACGATGACGAGCAGCGCGCCTGGCGCGCGTTCCTGGGGGCCTCGCAGCTCGTCCAGGAGGAGCTGGACCGGCAGCTGCAGAGAGACTCCGGCATGCCGCACGCCTACTACGCGGTGCTGGTGAAACTGTCGGAGGCGCCGGAGCGCATGCTGCGGATGAGCGAGCTCGCGGCGGAGGTCAACGCCTCGCAGAGCCGGCTGTCCCACGCGGTGGCCCGGCTGGAGGAGCGCGGCTGGGTGCGGCGCGAGCCGTGCGCCGCCGACCGGCGCGTGAGCTGGGCGGTGCTCACCGACGAGGGGTTCGAGGTGCTCGCCGCGGCCGCGCCCGGTCACGTCGAGGCGGTACGGCGGAGCTTCTTCGACCTGCTCGACCCCGAGCAGGTCCGTCGGCTCGCCGAGATCTGCACGGCGGTGCTGCGGAAGGAGACTCCCTGAGCGGGCCTTGCGCCGACCGAGGCTCTTCCGTCGTACGGTTGCTCCCGACCATTCGACTCGACAGGGGGATGCGCACATGGCGGAGGCTTCTCTGATCCGGACGTACGCCGATCGCGACGCGGAGCGCGCGCTTTTCCGGACCGTCCACGAGGTCGCGGTGGGTTACGCCGGGGTGGAGGTGTCCCAGGTGTTCGACGTGCTCCGCCGCCGGCTGGTCGGCGTGCCGGGCCTGGACGACCACGGGCTCCGGCGGATCGCCGAGGAGATCAGCGTGGGCCGGGACCCGTCCGGGCTGTAGCCGCCGGTCCCGGGGGCCCGCGAGGTCCCCGGGACCGACGGCCGCCGGTCCGGAGAGGCCGCGGCCCCCCACGGGGCTCCGCGGGCCCTGCGCGGCGCCCGGAGGGTCAGTGCGGGCCGGGGGCCGTCCGGGCGGCGGCCAGGTGGGCCCCGGGGTCGGCGACGATCCGGTGGATGACCTGCCCGGCGGCGCCGAGGGACGCGGCGTCGCCGCCGAGCCGGGAGACCGTGAGCTCGGGCACGGCGTGGCGCATCCCGGCCAGCCGGGCGGTCATCGTGTCGTGGGCCGGGCCGTGGATCCACCGGAACAGCGGGGCGAAGACGCCGCCCAGCACGACCGTCCCGGGGTCCATCAGGTGGACGGCGGAGGTGAGGGCCACGCCGAGCGCCTGCCCGGCGCGCTCGCAGGCGCGCAGCGCGCCGCTCTCGCCCGCCTGGAGGGCCGCCACGAGCTCGGGCACCCCGCGCAGGCCGGCCGCCCGCAGGAGGGCCTCCTGCCCGGCGTACTGCTCCAGGCAGCCCCGGCCGCCGCAGCGGCAGGCGGGGCCGTCGGGGAAGACGACCACATGGCCCAGCTCCCCCGCGAGGCCGCGGGCGCCGCGGAACAGGGCGCCCCCGACCACCAGGCCGGCGCCGATACCGATCTCCCCGGACACGTGGAGGAAGTCGCCGGGGCCCGAGCCGAACCAGAGCTCGCCCAGCGCGGCGAGGTTGGCCTCGTTCTCCACGGCTACCGGGAAGTCCAGCAGGTCGCCCACGCGGACGTCGTGCCAGCCGAGGTTGGGGGCGGCGTGGAGCAGCCCGCCGTCCACAGGACCGGGGACGGCGAGGGCGGATCCGGCGATGACGAGACCTTCCGCACGGGCTTCATCCACAACCATGTGGGCAAGTTCTTGCAGGTGAGACATGGTTTCCACAGGCGAGCCGCCCTGGTTGTCCACAGCCTGTGCACGGCGCAGCCGTACCGCGAGAGTGAGGTCCACGACGCACGCGGACAGGTAGTCGACGTTGATCTCCAGGCCGAGGGCCCCGACCCGGTGCCCGCTGAGGCTGACCGCCGTGCCCGGCCGGCCGCGCTCGCCGTCCCGCAGCGCGCCCGACTCGGTGACCATGCCCGCGTCGAGCAGGTCGCCGACCATCTTGGACACCGTGGTCTTGGTCAGCCCGGTGATCTCGGCCAGGGCCGCACGGGTGATCGGCCCGCTCCTGCGGACCTCGGCCAGGACCACGCCGAGGTTGCGGGCGCGCATGGAGTCATGGCGTACGGCCTGCGTCATGGAACACCCACCCCTTGACGATCCCATCTCCCCGCCCCATATTAAGTCCATTAAGTGGATTAAATCGGAGGACCGCACATGAGCGACTACACGCCCAGGCCCGAGGACCGCTTCACCTTCGGGCTGTGGACCGTCGGCTGGCAGGCCCGCGACCAGTTCGGGGACGCGAGCCGGGCCCCGCTCGACCCGGTCGAGAGCGTCCACCGCCTCGCCGAGCTCGGTGCGTACGGTGTCACCTTCCACGACGACGACCTGCTGGCCGTCGAGCCGGACCGGGACAAGGCCGTCGAGCGTTTCAGGAAGGCGCTGGCGGAGACCGGTCTGAAGGTCCCGATGGCCACCACGAACCTGTTCACCCATCCGGTCTTCAAGGACGGCGGTTTCACCAGCAACGACCGCGACGTGCGCCGCTACGCCCTGCGGAAGGTGATGCGCAACGTCGACCTGGCCGCCGAGCTCGGCGCGACCACCTACGTCTGCTGGGGCGGCCGCGAGGGCGCCGAGTCCGGGGCCGCCAAGGACATCAGGGCCGCGCTCAGCCGTTACAAGGAGAGCATGGACCTGCTGACCTCCTATGTGATCGACAAGGGCTACGACATCAGGTTCGCCATCGAGCCCAAGCCGAACGAGCCGCGCGGCGACATCCTGCTGCCGACCGTCGGCCACGCGCTGGCGTTCATCAACGAGCTGGAGCACTCCGAGCGGGTCGGCCTCAACCCCGAGGTCGGCCACGAGGAGATGGCCGGGCTCAACTTTGCGCACGGCGTCGCGCAGGCGCTCTGGCACGGCAAGCTCTTCCACATCGACCTCAACGGCCAGCACGGCCCCCGGTTCGACCAGGACCTGGTCTTCGGCCACGGCGACGTGAAGAACTCCTTCTTCCTGGTGGACCTGCTGGAGAACGGCGGCTACGACGGCCCGCGGCACTTCGACTACAAGCCGCTGCGGACCGAGGACGCCGAGGACGTCTGGGTCTCGGCGGCGGCGAACATGCGTACCTACCTGATCCTGAAGGAGAAGGCGAGGGCCTTCCGCGCCGACCCCGAGGTCGCCGAGGCGCTCGCCGCCAGCCGGGTCGCCGAGCTGTCCGAGCCCACCCTGGCCCCCGGCGAGACGCTGGAGGACCTGCAGCGCGACGACTTCGACCTCGACCGGGCCGCCGCGCGCGGCTTCCACTTCTCCCGCCTGAACCAGCTCGCCCTGGAGCACCTCCTCGGGGTCCGCGGATGACCCTCGTGGCCGGGGTCGACTCATCGACCCAGAGCTGCAAGGTGGTGATCAGGGACGCCGAGACGGGCGCCCTGGTCCGGCAGGGGCGCGCCGACCATCCGGGCGGGACCGAGGTCGACCCGGAGGCCTGGTGGACGGCGCTGCGGGAGGCGATCGCGCGGGCGGGCGGGCTGGACGGCGTCGCGGCCATGAGCGTCGGCGCCCAGCAGCACGGCATGGTCTGCCTGGACGAGTCCGGCGCCGTCGTGCGCGACGCGCTGCTGTGGAACGACACCCGCTCCGCCGGGGCCGCCCGGGACCTGGTGGAGGAGCTGGGCGGGCCGCTGAGGTGGGCCGAGGCGGTCGGCAGCGTGCCGGTCGCGTCGTTCACCGTGACCAAGCTCCGCTGGCTGGCCGAGCACGAGCCCGCCAGCGCCCGCCGCACGGCGAGCGTGTGCCTGCCGCACGACTGGCTCACGTGGCGGCTGGGCGGGGAGTTCGTCACCGACCGGGGCGACGCCTCCGGGACCGGATACTGGTCGCCCGCGACCGGCTCCTACCGGACCGACCTCCTCCGGGCCGCCTTCGGCGCCGTCCCCGAGCTGCCGCGCGTGCTGGGGCCCCGTGACCCGGCGGGCGAGCTGCGCGCCCCCGGCGGCGCCCGGGGACCGGTCCGGCTGGCCCCCGGGACCGGCGACAACATGGCCGCGGCCCTCGGGGTCGGGGCCGCGCCGGGGGACGTGGTCGTGTCGATCGGGACCTCCGGGACGGCGTTCGCGGTCGCCGGGAGCCCGAGCGCCGACCCCGGGGGCGCCGTCGCCGGGTTCGCCGACGCCACCGGGCGGTTCCTGCCGCTGGTGTGCACGCTCAACGCGGCCCGGGTGCTCGACGCCGCCGCCCGGATGCTCGGGGTCGGCCTCGACCGGCTCGGGCAGCTCGCCCTGGAGGCCCCCGCCGGGGCGGACGGCCTGGTCTGCGTGCCGTACCTGGAGGGCGAGCGGACCCCGAACCTCCCCGAGGCCACCGGGTCGCTGCACGGCCTGACCCTGGGCACCTCGACCCCCGCGCACCTGGCCAGGGCCGCGGTGGAGGGTCTGCTCTGCCACATGGCCGACGCCTTCGACGCCCTGGGGCTGGACCCGGCCCGGGTGCTGCTCATCGGGGGCGGCGCCAGGTCGGAGGCCGTACGGCGGATCGCCCCGGCGGTCTTCGGACGGCCCGTGATCGTCCCCGAGCCGGGGGAGTACGTCGCGGACGGGGCGGCCAGGCAGGCGGCCTGGCTGCTCGGCGGCGGTGACGAGCCCCCGGCCTGGCAGGCGGGCGGGGCCGCACGTTACGAGGCCGACGCCACGCCCGCGGTGCGGGCCCGCTACGCCGAGGTCCGCGCCGGGCGCTGACGGCCCGCCGCGCCGGCGTCCGGGGCGGGCGCCGCCCACCCGCCCCGCTCACCGCCGCCGCGCCTTCTCAGGGGGCCGCCACCTTCTCAGGGGTGGGTCAGGGTCGGCTCAGGGGCGTCGCCGGATGTATGGAAGGGGCTCCGCGGGACAGTCTTGGCGCATGCTCGCGTTGAAGAGGCTCTACCCGCTGATCGCCTGCGCCGGGATCGTGATGGCCACGGGGGCCACGATCATCGGTCAGATCGATCCGGATCCGTATCTGGACCCGCTCAATCTGACGATCAGCGAGTACGCCACCCTGGACCGCGGGGGAGCGACCGAGTTCGCCATGGCGGCCCTGGGGATCGCCTCCTTCGCGCTGGTCGCGGGGTTGCGGGCGGCCAGGGCGCCGGTCGGCGCGGTGGCGGAGCGGCTGATGCTGGTGTGGAGCGCCGCATTGGTGGTGATCGCGATCGTGCCGACCACCGCCCCGGGGCTGGCGCTGGACCTGACCGCGCAGGTGCACCGCTACGTGTCGATCGCCGCGTTCGTCGCCATGCCCGTGGCCGGCGGGCTGATGGTGGCGCGGTTCAGGGAGGACGAGCGGTGGCGGGCGGTGTCCGGGCCGGTGGAGTGGCTGGCGCTGGCCGGCGGCTTCGGACTGCTGGCGATCACCTACGTGGCGCTCCCCGGCGACCGGGTGCTGATCGGCCTCGTCGAACGGGTGCTGCTGGGCACCGAGGTCGCGCTGGCCGGCGTGCTGGCCGTACAGCTGGCGCGGCTCACCTGGAGGCGGAGCGGCGCCCGCGCCCCGGAGGCCCCGCGCGCGGCCCACGCCTCACGCACGGCTCTCGGCTGACTTGTCAGTTCTCATGACTGTTCATGACAGGTCACAAATAGGATACGAATACTGCTACCAGTCAGTGCTATCCTCGTCGGCGATCTAAGAGATCGTCCGGAGGTCTCCCGCCCCGGCGCTCCGAGACCGAACCGTAGAGGTGACATGGCATCGAGCAGGTCCATCCGGTTCAAGATCTCGGTATTGGTGGCCATCCCGCTGACCTCTCTGGTCGCACTGTGGGGCTTCGCGGCGACCGTCACGGTCGGCGAATCGATGAGCCTGCTCACCGTCACCACGCTGTACGACTCCTTCGGCAGTCCCGGTGACGACCTGACCAGCGCACTCCAGCGCGAGCACCTGCTGTCGGCCGAATACCTGGCCGGCCGCTCGGCCGCCGACCGCGCCACCCTCGCCGGCCAGCGCACCGTGACCGACCAGGCCCGCGAGCGCTTCCGCGAGGCGACGGTCGCCGACTCGGCGCAGTCGGCCATGACCGAGGAGATCAGGGCCCGCTTCGACGAGCTGATGAGCCGCGTGAACGCGCTCGACACGGTCCGGGCCAAGGTCGACAACGGCAGGATCGGGCCGATCGCGCTCTCCAAGGACTTCGCCCTGGTGCCCGACGCCCTGCACCGGCTCTTCACCACCATGAGCCTCAACAACGACCTGCCGCTCTACCGGCAGTCGCGGGGCCTGGCCCTGATCATCTACTCCAAGGACTTCCTCAGCCGCCAGCGGGCGCTGGCGGCCGGGGCGCTGGCGCTCGGCCGTGCGCTGACCCCCGGTGAGCTGCGCCTGTTCACGCAGCTGTCGACCAAGCGGGTCTTCCTCATGGAGCAGGGGCTGCCCGAGCTGGAGCCGGGACTGCGCCAGCCCTTCGCCGAGCTGACCGTCTCGCGGCTGTACGCCAGATTCGCCGACCTGGAGGAGCGGCTGCTGGCCGGGGCCGCGGTGTCACCCACCGAGTGGCGGGCCGCCAGCGACGAACTGGAGGCCGGCTACCAGCGGTCTGTGACGACGACCGCCACCGTCCTGTCCGAACGGGCGATGCCGTCGGCCGTCGAGACCTTCGCCAGGGCCGGGATCGCCGGGGTGCTCGGCCTCGTCGCGGTCGTCGCGTCGCTGCTGGTCTCCTACCGGGTGGGCAGCGGGCTCACCCGGGAGCTCGCCGGCCTGCGGCGGGCCGCGACGGATCTCGCGGAGATACGGCTGCCGCGGGTCATGGAGAAGCTGCGCCGGGGCGAGGTGGTGGACGTGGAGGCCGAGGCGCCCTCGCTGAAGCCGCCGGGCAGCACCTCCGAGATCCACGACGTCGCCGCCGCCTTCGACAGCGTCCAGCACCGCGCCGTCGACTCCGCCGTGGAGCAGGCCCGGCTGCGCGACGGCGTCGCCCAGTCCTTCCGCAACCTCGCCCGGCGCAGCCAGTCCCTCCTGCAGCGCCAGCTCAAGCTGCTCGACGGGATGCAGAAGCAGGCGGAGGAGCCCGAGGCGCTGGAGAACCTGTTCCGGCTCGACCACCTCACCACCCGCATGCGCCGCCACGCCGAGGGCCTGGTGATCCTCTCCGGCGGGGCCGCGGGTCGCAAGTGGCGCTCGTCGGTCCTGATGGAGGACGTGCTGCGCGGCGCTACCGCCCAGGTGGAGGACTACGCCCGGGTGCGGATCTATCCGATGCCCGGCACCACGCTGGTCGGCAGCGCGGTGGCGGACATGATGCACCTGTTCGCCGAGATCATCGAGAACGCCACGGTCTTCTCCCCGCCCGGCGGCGAGGTGTCGGTCCGGGGCGAGCTGGTGGGCCGGGGCTTCACGATCGAGATCGAGGACAGGGGGCTGGGCCTGACCGCGGACAAGCGGGCCGCGATCAACGAGCGCCTGGCCAGCCCGCCGGAGCTCGACCCCGCCGAGACCGACCGTCTGGGTTTCGCGGTGGTCGGCCTGCTGGCCGCGCGCTACGGGGTCGGCGTGACGCTGCGGACCTCGCCGTACGGCGGGACCGGGGTGGTCATCCTGCTGCCGGAGTCCCTGCTGGGCGACCCGGAGCCGGCCGAGTCGCCGGAGCCGGCGCTGCGGGAGATCGCCGGACCCGCGGAGCCGGCGGAGCCCGCCGGGCCGGCGGGGCCCGCCAAGCCCGTGGTCCCGGTCCCGGCCGACCTGTGGAAGGCGCCGGTCCGGCGTGGCAACGGAGGGCTGCCCCGCCGGGTGCGCCAGGCGAACGTCTCACCGAAGCTCCGGCAGGAGCCCGCCCCGGTGGCCCAGGTCGAGGAGCGGTCGCCGGAGGAGGCGCGGGCCCTGCTGAGCTCGCTCCAGGCGGGGTGGCGGCGCGGGCGGGCGGACAGCGAGAGCGACGACGACAGCGGTATGGAGCGGTGAGCGGGTCCGGGATCGGGAGCGCGGCCGCCATCACGGGCCGCACGGCCGACCAGGGCCCAGAACGAGCGTGACATCAGAGGGGAAGGGGTTTTACCACGTGCCGGGTGAGCTTTATTGGCTGCTGGATGACTTCGTCACGAGCGTGGCGGATGTATCGCACGCGTTGATCCTGTCCAACGACGGGCTGATGATGGCCTCGTCCCGGGGGCTGAGCAAGGAGGACGCCGACCATCTGTCAGCGGTGGCCTCCGGCTTCCAGAGCCTGGCCAAGGGGACCAGCCTGCAGTTCGGGGGCGGGGCCGTACGCCAGACGATGGTGGAGATGGACTCCGCGTTCCTCTTCGTCACCTCCGCGGGCCAGGGAAGCTGCCTGTCGGTCATGACCACCGGGGCCGCCGACGTGGGACTGATCGCCTACGAGATGGCCCGGCTGGTCACCCGTGTCGGCCAGCATCTGGCCACCGGCCCGCGGGTGGCCGGCCAATGAGCGACGACATCGAATGGGTCGACGAGGAGGCGGGACCGGTCGTCCGCCCCTACGCGCTGACCGGGGGGCGGACCAGGTCCTCCTCCACCGCGTTCGATCTGTTGTCGATGGTGGTGGCGACCGGGTCGGCGGTCTCCGCCAGCTCGCACCTGGGCTCGGAGCACCGGCGGCTGCTCGGCCTGATGCGGCGGACCCGGCCGATCGTGGAGGTCGCCTCGGACGTCGGGCTGCCGATCGGGGTGATCAGGGTGCTGCTGGGGGACCTGCTGGACCAGGGGCTGATCCTGGTGCGGTCGCCGGTGCCGGCGGCCACGGCGCCCGCCGAGAGCCTCCTGCGGGAAGTGATCAGCGGCCTCCGGGCGCTGTGACCCCCGGAGGCCGCTGGGAGGGCGGTGACGGGCCGGTGGTCCGCGGCCTGGGCCGCGGGCTGCCGGACCAGGTCAGCGCTGGCTGGCCGTGAGCACCTTGAGGGAGTGCTCCACGAGCGTCACCAGCACGGTCTTGGCCGACGCGCGGCGCCGCACGTCGCACAGCAGCACCGGCACGTCCGGATCCAGGTCGAGGGCGACCCGCACATCCTCGGCCTCGTAGCGGTCGGCGCCGTCGAAGCAGTTGACCGCCACGATGAACGGCGTCCCGCGCTGCTCGAAGTAGTCGATCGAGGGGAAGCAGTCGGTCAGCCGCCGGGTGTCGGCCAGCACGACCGCGCCCAGCGCGCCGTAGGACAGCTCGTCCCACATGAACCAGAACCGCTCCTGCCCGGGGGTGCCGAACAGGTACACGACCAGGCCCTCCCGGATCGTGATGCGGCCGAAGTCCATCGCGACAGTGGTGGTCGTCTTGCCCTCCACGCCCTCGACGTCGTCGATGCCGATGCCGCGGTCGGAGAGCACCTCCTCGGTGCGGAGCGGACGGATCTCGCTGATCGCGCCGACGAGCGTGGTCTTGCCCACCCCGAAGCCACCCGCGATGAGAATCTTGAGCGCGACGGGTTCGTCAGAGGGCCCGAAGTCCATTGATCACTTCCTTGAGAATGCGCTCGCTCGCCGAAGCGCGCCCGATCGAGATGAGCTGGTGATCCTGTAGATCGCCGAGGAGGACGCGGACCACGCCGAGCGGCAGGTCGAGCTCCGAGGCGACGTCGGCCACCGACGTCGCGGTGACGACCAGGGAGAGGATGCGTTCCTGTTCCGGCCCTGGCACGAACCCGCCGGACGCGACCGCGCCGGTCGCGGTGACCATCGCGATCAGGTCCAGCTCGTCACCGGAGGAGCGGGTGCGGCCTCCGATGAGCGCGTAGGGCCGGACGACCGGTCCGGCCTCCTCGTCCATCCACTGTGTCATCCGGTCCCCGCGCCTTCGGCTGGGGGAACGGACGGCGCGTGTACTCCGTGTGCGCCCGCCTCCCTCACGAGAGGCCTTGGCGTGGAAGGGTGGAGATGTGCTGGCCGACCCGCTTGACCAGCATGGCCATCTCGTAGGCGATGTGGCCGACGTCGGCGTCGGAGCTGCTCAGCACGGCCAGGCAGGTCCCCTGCCCGGCGGCCGTGACGAACAGGAACGCCGATTCCATCTCCACGATGGTCTGGCGCACCTCGCCGCCGCCGAAGTGGCGTCCGGCTCCGCGCGCCAGGCTCTGGAACCCGGCCGCGACCGCCGACAGGTGTTCGGCGTCCTCCCGGCTGAGACCCTTGGAGAAACCGACGGCGAGTCCGTCGGTGGACAGGATCACCGCCTGGCGTACCGCGCCCACCCTGGTGGTCAGGTCGTCGAGGAGCCAGTTCAGCTCGCCGGTGTTAGTCACTTTTCCGGTCATCAGTCCCCCTTGTCGCCTGTCGTCTGGTGTGCGAAGTCATTTCCGTGTTCTTCCTCGCGCCCGCGCCGCGCACCCGCCTGGAAGGCGGAGAACAGCGCCCGGACCTCGTCCGGTGAGCGCTCCGACTGCTCCGGATCCTCAGGGGGCTCTACCGCCCGCTCAGGCTCGACAGGCGCCTGAGCCTCCTGACGGAGCTGCGGTGCGAGGTTCGCCTGCCGTACCCGGCGGGGCAGGGTCCCCGGCCCGGTGGTCTCACGGGCGGGCTCGCCGGTCCCGCCGCGGGCGGGCCCGCCGGACGCCTCGCGGTCGGCTCCGAGTTCCGGCAGGTCGGTCACCACGGCGAGGGTCGGGGCGGCGAGCGGAGGCACGGGGGGCCTCGCGCCGGAGGGGACCGTCCTCGTCCGGCGGGGCAGTCCCGAATCGGAGCGGGCCGGAGGGAGCGCGGCGGGCTGCACGGGCTGGGGGAGGTCCGCCGGCCGCTCGGTGAGCCGCTCGGCGGTCAGGGTGAGCGGCGAGGGGGTCTCGGCGAGCACCGCGCGCGGGATGAGCACGATGGCCGTGGTGCCGCCGAACGCCGAGCCGCGCAGGAGGACCTGGATGCCGTGCCGGGCGGCGAGCTGGCCCACCACGAACAGGCCGAGCCGGTCGCTGTCGGCCAGGTCGAACTCCGGCGGGCTGGCCAGCCGTTCGTTGATCGCCGCGTACTCCATCGCGCTCAGGCCCAGGCCCCGGTCCTCCACCTCGACGGCGAACCCGTTGGCCACCACGTCACCGCGGACGGTCACCGTGGTCTGCGGCGGCGAGTAGATCGTCGCGTTCTCGATCAGCTCGGCTATCAGGTGGGTGATGTCGGCGACCGCGGCCCCGTCGAGCGAGGCGTCGGGCATCGGCGGCACGCTGACCCGCTTGTAGTCCTCGACCTCGGCGATCGCGGCCCTGACGATGTCGACCACGGCCACCGGCCTGCGCCAGGCCCGGCCGGGCGCGGCGCCGGACAGGATGATCAGGCTCTCCGCGTGCCGCCGCATGCGGGTGGTCAGGTGGTCCAGCCGGAACAGGTCCTCAAGGCTGTCGGGGTCGGTCGCCCGGCGCTGCATGCTGTCGAGCAGGGTGAGCTGGCGGTGGAGCAGGCCCTGCTTGCGCCGGGCCAGGTTCACGAAGACCTGGCTGACGCCGCGGCGCAGGTTGGCCTGGCCGACGGCGGCCTCGACGGCGGTGTGCTGCACCGAGTCGAACGCGTGGGCCACGTCGCGGATCTCGATCGAGCCGTCCGCGGCGATCGGCGGGGCCTCGGCCTGCACGTCCACCTCCTCGCCGCGCCGCAGCCGCTCCACGACGCGCGGGAGCCGTACGTCGGCCAGGTCCAGCGCCGTCGAGCGGAGCCCGGCCAGCTCGGCGGCCAGGCGGCGGCCGAAGCGGACCGAGATGATGATCGAGGCGATCACCGCGATCAGGCCGATCCCGCCGGCGATCCCGATCCGGACCATGATGCCGGTGGCCACCGACTGGGCCCGGTCGGCCAGCATGTTGGAGGAGGCGATGTTGAGCTGGTCGAGCCAGGTCGCGATCCCGTTCGTGGTCGTCTTCCAGTTGCGGGCCTCGGGCGGCAGGTGCTCGCCCGAAGTCCCCGCGATGGTCCGCTCCAACGCGACGAACTTCTCGAAGGCCGTGGAGTCGAAGGTGTCCCGGTAGGGGTCGCCCAGCTCGGAGTCCAGGGCGGACAGTCCGCGCGCGTGCAGGAAGCGCCGGGTGGCGGCGTACTCGCCGAAGGCGGTGCGCTCCCCCGGGGTCATCCGGTAGTCGATCAGGGCCCCGCTGATCAGCGCGTTCTCCCTGGCGATCATCTCGCGGGCGTTGCCCATCGACTGCATGGCCGCGGCCTGCTGGAAGATCGACAGGTCGGGGACCGCGGCGAGCTGGTCGTAGAGCAGGAAGACCGAGTCGAGGATCCGGTTGTAGTTCGACAGCACCTCCAGCCGGATGTCGCGGCCGCTGTCGATGCCGGCGCGGATGGCCGGGAGCCGGTCGAGCTGGCGGATCAGGGTGTCCAGCGAGGAGCGCAGCTCCGGACCGTGGGAGTCGTCGGAGAGGGCGGCCTCGCGGAACTTCTCGACCGATCGGTCGGTGCGGCCGCGCTGCTCGCCGATCTCGCTGGTAAGGATCCGGGAGGTGATCGCCACCGAGGACTGCGCACGCTCGGCCTGGAGCTGGAGTCCCAGCTCGGTGGAGGAGACGCCGATGGTCTGGTAAACGCTGTTGGCCCGGAGCAGGGCGGCCCCGTCGCCGACGGTCAGGTTGAGGACGAAGCCCCACAGCGCGCTCAACGACAGCAGGGGTAAGAGCAGCAGCAAAAAGATCTTGAACCGAATCGACCGGTTTCCAGAGCCCATGCCCACTCGTCCCAACCTCTGAGTGTGTGGAGGCCCGTGCTGCTTTGGGATTAATTCGCCTCCGGAAGATCGCACAGGAGACTAGCACCGATAAGGTTTTTCCGCAGTGGAGGATCTGATGATTAGTGTGATTACCGGGGCTAGTGCCGGAATCGGCGAGGCCGCCGCGGTGGAGCTCGCCCGGCGCGGGCAGCAGGTCGTCCTGGTCGGCCGCGACCCCGCCAAGACGGCCCGGGTGGCCGAGCGGGTGAGGGCGGTCTCGGGGACCGCCCCGGCCACCTTCACCTGCGACTACACCTCGCTCGACGACGTGCGCCGGCTCGGTGCGGAGCTGCTGGCCCGCTACGACCGGATCGACGTCCTGATCAACAACGCGGGCGTCATGACCACTGCGCGCACGCTCACCGGCGACGGTCACGAGACGATGATCCAGGTGAACCATCTCGCGCCCTTCCTGCTGACGAATCTGCTGCTGGAGCGGGTGACCGGCCGGGTGATCACCACCTCGTCCCGGGCCGGCAAGACCGGGCGCCTCGATCCGGCCGACCTGAACCGCGACCGGCGGCGGTGGAGCGGCTGGCTGCAGTACGGCGACTCCAAGCAGGCCAACGCGCTGTTCACGGTGGAGCTGGCCCGGCGGCTGTCCGGGACGGGAGTGAGCGCCACCTGCTTCCATCCGGGTGTGATCAAGACGGAGTTCGCCGCGAAGACGTTCATGATGTGGATGGTGAAGAACATCCCCGGCATGGGCCAGACCACCGAGCAGGGCGCGAGCACCATGGTCCACCTCGCCACCCACCCGGACGGTGCCGCCCACCCGGGCCGCTACTTCGCCAGGAGCGCCCCCGCGGCCGTCCCCCGGGGGATGACCGACCCCGCCCTGGCCCAGGCCCTCTGGGACGCCAGCTCCGCCGCCGTCGCCCTGCGCGCCGGGGCGTAGCCGGGAGGCGCCGGCGCCGTGGGTACGGCGTGGGCGGCGCGGGCCGCCCGGTGGGCACGGGGACGGCGTGGGTACGGCGTGGGCGGCGTGGGCCGCCCGGTGGGCACGGGGACGGCGCGGGTACGGCGTGGGCGGCGTGGGCCGCCCGGTGGGCACGGGGACGGCGTGGGTACGGCGGGGCCGCCCGGTGGGCGCGGGGAAGTTCCCCGGGCGGCCACCGGCGGTTCGCCGGGCGTTGGGCGGGCCCGGTTAGGGTCCCGGGCCTGTGAGTGTCACGACCCCGCTGCGGGTGTCCGCGCGCCCCTCGGCCGGCCGCGACCCGTTCTTCGACAACGCCAAGTTCCTGGCCATCACCCTGGTGGTCTCCGGGCACCTGGTCGAGGACCTGCGAGAGGTGCCCGCCGTGCACGCGGCGTACTTCTACGTCTACCTGTTCCACATGCCGCTGTTCATCGTGCTCAGCGGCTACCTGTCGCGGAACTTCACCTTCTCGTCGGGGAAGGCGCGCAGGCTGATCAGCGCGCTCGCGGTGCCGTACGTGATCTTCGAGCTGGTCTACGCGCTGCCCCGCCTCGTCCTGTACGGCAAGCTGGACATCAGCCTGCTCGACCCGTACTACCTGACCTGGTTCCTGATGTCGCTGTTCCTGTGGCGGCTGTCCACCCCGGTCTGGCAGCAGCTCAGATGGCCGCTGGCGGTCGCCGTCGCGCTGTCACTGCTGTCGGGGACGAGCAGACTGCCCGACGAGCTGTCGATGAACCGCACGCTCGGGCTGCTGCCGTTCTACGTGCTCGGGCTCATGCTCCGGCCGGAGCACTTCGAGTGGCTCAGACAACGACGGGTCCGGATCGCGGGGGCGGTCACGCTGGCCGCCGGGGCGGCCGTGGCGCTGGCCGTGCACACCCGGGTCAAGACCGAGTGGATCCGCTGGCGGCACGCCAACGACGCGATCGGGGTGGACGACCTCACCGGCAGCCTGGTCCGGCTGGCCCTGCTCGCCTCGGGGGCGCTGCTGGTCGCCGCGTTCCTGGCGGTCACGCCGTCCCGGCGCACCTGGTACTCGGGGCTGGGCATGGCGACCATGTACGCCTACCTGCTCCACGGCCTGGTGGTGAAGGTCGCCGAGCGGTTCTACGGGGACTGGGCC
>NZ_JBSFPS010000065.1:0-38948 GCF_053588315.1 Streptosporangium sp. NPDC003464
GGGATCCGGCGGGGCCGTACGGCCCCGCCGGATCATGGGGTCAGCGCCAGGAGTCGTCGCGTGTCGCGGTGCCGCCGGAAGGGGTGGTGAAGGAGCGGTCGGGGTCGCTCTCCCACGTCACCGAGCCGTCGGGGTTCTTCTTGACGTACTTGTACGTGACCGCCGTGCCGGCGGGCAGGTCGACGGTGGCCTTCCAGACCGGGTAGCTCGCCGACGACAGCGCCACGGCCCTGGCGGGGTCCCAGCCGCCCAGCTCGGCCACGTCGCCGACGACGAAGACGTTCTGCCCGTAGGAGGTCGTCACGTTCGCGTTGAAGGAGGTGGCCACCTTGCCCGGGTTCACCGTCGGGGTCGGGCTGGGGCCGTCACCGCAGGGGCTGGTGGCACCCGCGGTCACGACGCCGTTCTTGACCGTGCTCACGCCGCCGCCGATGGCGTAGTCGGTGCCGCCGTTGTTGTCCCAGGTGCCGGAGCCGTTGTTGAAGGTGGCCCGGAGCCCGGTGGCGGAGCCGAGGTCGATGGTCTTCTTCTTCCAGCCGGCGCAGGCGGTCTCGTCCATGGCGACGCCGGGGACGGGGGTCCAGGTGCCGCCGGTGGGGGCGTAGTGGATGTTGGCGCCGCTCCAGCCGGTGGCGTAGTAGACGGTCGCCTCGCCGGCCGGCGGGTCGGTGGGCCTGACGCCGCCCACGTGGATGGCGACCGCGCCCTTGCCGGGGACGGTCACCGAGGCGGTGCCGCCGGCGCCGACCGTCACCGAGCCGCCGTCCGCGTCGTTGGCGTAGGTCCCGGCCGGCAGGCCGGTGGTGAAGGTCCGGGTGACGGAGCCGCCCTCGTTGTTGATGGCGACCCAGCCCTTGTCGCCGCGGCTGAAGGCGATCACGTTGTTGCCGTTGTCGTACCAGTTGCCGACAGAGGTGCCCGCGACGGCCCGGTTGAAGCCGACCATGCCGCTCATCCGGCGGTGGAAGCAGCTCCACCGCCCGCTGCCGCAGTCGGCGTCGGTGACGAAGCCCCCGTTGGCCGAGGGCGGGCCGGCCTCGCGGTCGCCCCAGGTGAAGCCGGAGTAGACGCGCGGCGTGCCGTACGGCCAGGCCAGCATGAAGACGTTGGCCAGCCTGTAGGCGTCGCCGTACTTGTAGTTGAGCGTGGAGCCGTTGCGCTCGGTGTCGTGGTTGTCGACGAAGACCACGGCCTTGTCGCTGGGCACCGACAGGCCCCAGCTCTGCCCGAAGGTCCGCAGCCACTTGATCTGGCCGGTGAACTGCTCCTTCAGCTTGCGGCCGTACACGAACTCGTGCACGTCGCCGATCCCGGTGTACTGGCCCGGAGTGACGGCCTCGTTGTCACCCTGGATGACCTCCTGGTGGATGTACGGCGAGCCCTTCAGCCTGGACTTGATCGCCGCCAGGTCGCCGGGGTTGATGTGCTTGGCGGCGTCGATGCGGAAGCCGTCCACGCCGAGGTCGGTCAGCCTGTTGAGGTAGCCGGCGATCTGGTCGCGGACGTGGTCGGAGCCGGTGTCGAGGTCGGACAGCCCCACCAGCTCGCAGTTCTGCACCCGCCAGCCGTTGCCTGTGTAGTCGGAGTCGTTGATCGAGCAGGCGGGGGAGTGGAAGTCCGCCGAGGAGTAGAGCCCCGGGTAGTCGTACTTGCCGAACCCGTAGCCGCCGTAGCTCCTGCTGCCCTGGCCGGTCATGTGGTTGACGACCGCGTCGGTGTGGACCTTGACGCCCGCGCCGTGGCAGGCCCGGACCATGTTCCTGAACGCGTTCTCGTCACCGAACTTGCTGGTGAGCGTGTAGCGGGCGGGCTGGTAGATGTCCCACCAGACCGAGCCGCCCTTGCTCATCGAGTCGCTCGGCGGGGAGACCTGGACCGCCCCGTACCCGGCGGGGCCGAGCACGTCGGTGCACTCGCGTGCCACCGAGTTCCAGTTCCAGTTCCACAGCTTGACGATGGGGCCGGGCGTGGGCGGTGCCGCCTGGGCGGGGGCGCTGAGCACGGTGGGCACCACCACGACGGCGCTCGCCAGCGCGCTCAACGCCGTCGCGACGATGATTTTGTAGGATTTCATGCGGGGGGCCTCCAGGGTTGTGGATGGGATCCCTAGGTCGGGCCGGGTGCTGCAACACCCGGCCCGGCGTTTCTCTGCTGACCCGCTACGACCGCACGAAGACGGCGACCGTGCGGGCCGGGACCGTCAGCGTGCCGGTGGACGGGTCGAAGGTCGACTGCTTCACGACGGCGTCGTCGCCGGTCGCCTGGACGGGGTGGAGCGTCACCTGGGAGTCCTTCAGCGCGGCCACGGTCTGCGGCTGCGTCTCAGGAGTCGCGTTGAAGACGATGGTGATCGACTTCCAGCGCGGGTCGAGGCCGGAGGCGTCCAGGTGCATGGTTACGACGCCCGGGGTCTCCGAGGCGCCGCTGGTGGGGAAGGTCAGCCGCTTCTGCACTTCGGCCAGGGAGCCGAGCGCGAAGGCGGGGGAGGAGGCGCGGATCTTCAGCAGCTCGCCGTACCCGGCCCGCGCCGAGGCGATCGCCGCGCAGTCCGGCCGGAGCGCCGGGTCGGCCAGCAGCGGCCGGGCGTAGGGCCACTTGTCCCCGTTGTCGGCCCTGGGCGGCAGGCCCGCGCCGAAGCCGTTGCCCTGCGAGCAGTCCCACAGCAGCCGGTTGAACCAGTCACCGGAGTCGAAGGAGTTGCGGTCGAGCGACTTCGAGCGCAGCCGCTCGCTGCCCGCGTGGACGAACGAGGTGCCCTGGGAGAGCACCGCCGTGGCCAGCGAGAGCGACTGCATGCGCACCCGGTCGGCCATCGGGGTCGCCTGCGGCAGCTTGTAGGCCAGCGCGTCGAACAGCGTCTCGTTGTCGTGGGCGTCCACGTAGGTCACGACCTCGCCCGGCGAGGCGGTGTAGCCGGCCGGGGAGCCGTTGTAGTCGACCTCCGAACCCTTGACCTGCCGGCCGCTGGAGGCGGTGAAGGTGTAGTCGCGCAGGTTGCCGGTGAGCCCCACCTTGATCAGGTCCTGGTAGCCCAGGAGGCGGGCCCGCTGCTGCTCGGCCGTGCCGTTGGCCGCCGATCCGTTGGGCGCGCCGGCCAGGCCCGAGCCGAAGCCCTGGATCCGGGGGTCGGCGTCGAAGGGGCTGCCGCCGCGCACCGCGTCACGCAGGCGGTCGTTGAAGGTGCCGATCCCGGTGCCGGCCATGTTGAGCTGGGTGGCCTGCTCGAAGCGGGCGCCGTCGGCCACCTCGCCGAAGTTCCAGCCCTCGCCGTACAGGATGATCGACTTGCCGTCCACGCCGTCCTCGGCGAGGGTCAGCCCGTCCAGTGCCTTGCGGACGGCGAGCATGTTCGCCTTCGGGTGGTGGCCCATCAGGTCGAACCGGAAGCCGTCCACCTTGTAGTCGCGCGCCCAGGTGACGACGGAGTCGACGACGAGTTTGCCCATCATCGCGTGCTCGGGCGCGGTGTTGGCGCAGCAGGTGGAGGTGGCCACGGCGCCGTCGTCGAGCAGCCGGTGGTAGTAGCCGGGCACGATGCGGTCGAGCACCGAGGTGGGGTCCTGGCCGGCGGCGTGGGTGTGGTTGTAGACCACGTCCATCACCACCCGCAGCCCCGCCCCGTTCAGCCCCGCCACCATGCCCCGGAACTCCTTGATCCGGCCGGAGCCGTCCGGGTCGGAGGCGTAGGAGCCCTCGGGCACCGTGTAGTGCCGCGGGTCGTATCCCCAGTTGAAGGAGTCCTTGGCCGCGACCTTGGCGACGCAGTCCTGCTGCTGGTCGGAGTCGGCCGGCATCGAGGCCAGGTCGCAGTCCGGCTCGGCGCGGTCGGCCCGCCGCTCGGGGACGGTCGCGATGTCGAAGACCGGCAGCAGGTGCACGTGGGTCAGGCCGTCCCCGGCGAGCCTGCGCAGCTCCTTCATCCCGGTGGAGTCCCCGGCGAACGCCGCGTAGGTGCCGCGCCGCTCGGCGGGGACCGAGGCGTCGGAGGCGGAGAAGTCGCGCACGTGCAGCTCGTAGATCGAGGCCCGGTCCTGGGCCACGGCCTCGGGCTTGGCCAGGGAGGACCAGCCCTTGGGCGACAGGGAACGGTCGGAGAGGTCCACCACCTGGCTGCGGACCGAGTCGGCGGCCAGCGACAGGCTGTAGGGGTCGGTCACCTCGTTGGTGACGACCTTGCCCGCCGCCGGGGAGTAGACCGTGACGAGGAAGGTGTAGTAGCGCCCCTTCCAGGAGGGCAGGCCCCGCACCGACCAGACGCCGGTCCCGTCGTCGCGGCGCATCTCGTGGACGGTACGGCCGGCGCCCGCGGCGTCGCGGTAGAGCGCCAGCTCGACCTTGCGCGCGGTCGGCGCCCAGACCGACAGCCTGGGGGCCCCGCGCCAGACCGGGCCGAGCTCGGCGCCGGTGGCCCTGGCGTAGACGTCGTCGAGCACGCCGGGGATCTGCACGCCGGTGGCGGTCAGCAGGGCACCGGAGGCGTCCCGCTCGACGGCCACGACCTGGCCGCGCAGCGCCCTGGTGACCAGGTCGGCGTCGCGCGGGTCCACCTTCAGCGCGGCGTGGCCGGCCAGGTGCGGCCACTTGGCCCGCTGCGCGTCGGTGAGCGCGCCGGGGATCAGCCGGATGATCCGCAGGTCGCCGGTGAGGTCTCCCTTGGCGTAGGCGATGTCACCCTTTTCGGAGAAGGCCAGGGAGTGGTGGAGCGAAGGGGACGGCTCGACCTTCCAGGCGACGGTGTCCCGGTCGATCCAGTGCGCCGCCGACTTGGTCAGGTCGGCGTCGGCGCTGCGGGCCGGGGGCTGGGGGAGCACGTGGCCCTCGGTGGCCGCCGTCCGCCAGACCTCGTGGCCCGCGGTGGTGAGGTCCAGCGCCTGATCGGCAGGCAGGTCCTTCTCGTCACCCTTGTGGATGATGTAGCTCACGTTCTTCGCCCCCTCGGTCAAGGGGACGCGGAAGTGGACTCCGAATCCGTCCTTGCCCGCCGGCTGGAGCGGGGTGGCCCACTCGGTGGGAGTGGCCACGTCACCCCACAGGTGCAGTCCCCAGCCCTCGTAATTCCCGTCCGGCCGGTGGTAATGCAGGATCGCGACGTTCTCGGCCGCCGCCCGGGTCGGGTGGACCTTGGCCACGCCCGAGCCGACGTAGGCCTCCGGCTGCAGCGCGGGGGTGAAGACCTGGTCGGGGCCGGGGTCCTTGGTGTCGCCCTTGTGGATGATGTAGTTCACCGGGGCGGTGGCGTTCTTCAGCGGGATCTTCCAGAACGCGCCGTAGGAGTCGGTGCCGTCCGGCGGGCGCGGCGTGGCCCACTCGGTGGGCACCCCGTCGGCCAGCCCGTCGCCCCACAGGTGCAGGCCCCAGCCGTCGTAGTCCTTGCCGGGGCGGCTGTAGTGGACGGTCGCGTAGCCCTGGGCCGCCGCGCGGGAGGGGTGGGTCTCGGGCCGGCCCTCGGCCAGCCAGACCTCGCCGGTTCTGGCGGGGTTGACGAGCCGGTCGCCGCCGTCCTTCTCGTCGCCCTTGTGGACGATGATCCCGACGTTGGCGGCGCCGGGCTTCAGCTTGATCCAGGCGAACCTGCCGTAGGCGTCCTCACCGGTCAGCGGGAGCGGGCTGCCCCACTCGGTGGGCTTTTCGACGTCACCCCAGACGTGCAGGCCCCAGCCGTCCGGGTCCTCGCGCTGGTAGTGCACGACCAGCCAGTCGCGCTTGACCGCGCCGGGCTCCTCGGGGGCGGGCTCCGGGCCGACGGCGGCCGTCGCGGTCGCCGCGGCGAACCTGCCCGCGGAGTCCTTCACGACGGCCTTGTAGGTGATCTCCGTGCCCGCCGGGAGGCCGCGCAGGTCGTGGAAGACGCGGAAGAGGCGGCCCGTGGCCGAGGGGTTGGGCGCGTCGTCGGTGCCGAGCGTCCGCCACGCGCCGCCGCCGACCTTGGCGGCGAAGGTCACCTGGTCGAAGCCGGTCCCCGGCACGGTCGCAGTGACGGGGATCCGGCCGTCCTCGGCGGTGCCCCTGATCTGGGCGCCGGGCAGGGTGATCGAGACCGCCGGGGCCGCCGCCGGGGCGGCGAGCCTCGCCGAGGCCCGGTAGACCACCGCCGACAGGGCCGGCACGGTCACCGCCAGCTTGGCGTCGGCGCCCGTCGTGAGCGCCGCGGCGGCCTGGCCGTACACCCTGGTGAAGGCGGCGCCGGCGGAGAAGGTCGGCACGTTCACCGCCGCGGCCTGCTCGGCGTTGTTGACCGCGACGACGTACTCGACCTGCTCCTTGGCGCCGATCCTGGAGAAGGCGTAGACGCCGCCCGCGGCCAGACGCTCGATCTGGGCGCCGTCGGCGAGGGCGGGGTGGGCGTCGCGGAGCCCGGCCAGGGCGGAGATGCCCCGGTAGAGCGGGTGGGCGGGGACGAAGTTGTCCTGGGCGTGGGTGGCCGTGGTGCCGATCAGGTCGTCGCCCAGGTAGCTGTCGGTCCTGGAGGCGAACATCGGCTGGCGGGCGTCCTGGTCGCCGCCCTTGCCCGTGAAGCCCTGCTCGTCGCCGTAGTAGACGACCGGCTGGCCCCGGGTGAGATACATCAGCTCGTGGGCGAGCAGGTCCCGGCGGAGCAGCTCGGCGTCGGGCGCCCCGGGGTTGTCCTGGGCGAGGAAGCGGCCGATGCGGCCCATGTCGTGGTTGCCGAGGAAGGTCGGCAGCGACGCCGCGTTGGAGTCGGCGTCGGTGTGATGGTCGTCCCCGGCGAAGAGCTGGGCCAGCCGGGCCGCGCCCGCCGTGCCGCCGCTGAAGGAGCGGGCGGCCTCCTGGAAGGGGAAGTCCAGGGTGGCGTTCATCCCGCCGCGGGTGGAGTAGCGGCTGGTGTAGGCCGGCTCGCTGCTGTAGACCTCGCCGAACATGAAGAACCGCTTGTTGCCCAGCTCGGCCGCGTAGCCGCGCAGGGCGGGGGAGAACCTCTCCCAGAAGTCCATGCCGACGTGCTTGGCGGTGTCGATGCGGAAGCCGTCGATGCCGGTCTCGCGGACCCAGGTCTTGTAGATGTCGGTCATGCCCCTGACGACCTCGGGCCGCTCGGTCCACAGGTCGTCGAGGCCGAAGAAGTCGCCGTACTCGGAGTTCTCGCCGCTGAAGGTGGAGTCGCCCCGGTTGTGGTACATCGTCGGGTCGTTCAGCCAGGACGGGGTCTTGACGTCCTTGGGCGCGACCGGCGTGTAGGGGAAGGACTCGGCGTTCACCTTGGGGAAGGCGTCTCCTCCGGTGTGGCGCCGGTCGTCGAACGGCGCGCCGTCGGCGTCGAGGTAGGGGTAGGCGCCCTTCGACCGGTAGGAGTAGGTCTTCTCCCGGTAGTCGATCACGTCGGCCGTGTGGTTGGTGATGATGTCGAAGAAGACCTTCATCCCGCGCCGGTGCGCCTCGCGCACGAGCTGTTTCATCTGCGCGTTCGTGCCCAGGTGCGGGTCGATCCGGGTGAAGTCGGTGATCCAGTAGCCGTGGTAGCCGGCCGAGACGTCGGCGCCCGTGCCCTGGACGGGCCGGTTGCGGAACGCCGGGGTGATCCAGATCGCTGTGCTGCCGAGGTTCTTGACGTAGTCGAGCCTGCCGAGCAGCCCCTTGAGGTCGCCGCCCTGGTAGAAGCCCTTGTGGGTGGGGTCGAAGCCGGTGGCGAGCCGGTCGCCGGACAGGCCGCCCCGGTCGTTGCCGGTGTCGCCGTTGGCGAACCGGTCGGTCATCGCGAAGTAGAAGCGCTCGCGGCTCAGGTCGGCGCGGAGCGCGTCCCGGGCGAGGTCCTTGTCGGAGGGCTCCGCCGTGCGGCTCAGCGCGGAGACCACGGGGGCGGCGGCCGGCTGCTCCGCCGCGGCGGCGGGGGGCGGTTGTCCCGCGGCCGTGGCGGCGGCGGGGGACGGGGGAGCGGCGAGGGGGGTGACGGTCAGGGCCGCGGTGAGGGCGGCGCCCGTCAGGAGATTCGCTCTCGCGCGTCGTGGGAGGAGTGGCCAGACCACCGGGGGGCCTCCGCGGAGTTGTTTCGAGGGTGTTGCCCGGAAGTTACTCACTGGACATGATCTATGCAATCCTTTGCCGAAACTTTCTGAATCACGATGGTCCCCGGGGCCTCGCCGGGGCTCCGGCCCGCGGGCGGCGTGAGGCGCGGCGCCGCGGAAAGGCCCTCTGAGGTGCCGATCTTCCCTGTCCGGCCGGCCGCGGGCGGGATGCGGTCCGCACCTTTGGTGGAATATGTAACAACTTTGCAGACTCTTGCAGAAAGTTCTTCCAATGCGGTTCACGTCGGCGTAACGTCCGGCGTACTCCAACCCGGCCCGGTGGCTTCCCCGGCCCGGTCCGGTCCGGTCCCCTGAACTATGAGGAGAAATGATGCGGCGAGCCTTCTCGGCTGCGACGATCGTCGCGGCCCTCGCCCTGGCGGTCTCCGCCTGCGGCGGCGGCGACAGCGGTTCGACGGCGGCGCCCGCCCAGTCCGCCGCGGCCGACCCGTCGAAGATCAGCGGCGAGATCACCTGGTGGGACACCGTCCGGCCGGACAGCGAGGGCCCGACGTTCCAGGCACTCATCACGGAATTCCAGGCGAAGTACCCCAATATCAAGGTCAAGTACGTCAACGTCCCGTCGGACCAGGCGCAGAACAAGTTCCAGACCGCCGCGCAGGCCGGCGCCGGGGCGCCGGACGTCATCCGTTCCGAGGTGGCCTGGACCTCCCAGTTCGCCTCCCTCGGCTACCTCCAGCCGCTGGACGGCACGCGCGCCTTGGAGAACGAGTCGGACTTCCTGCCCAGCCCGCTGAGCAGCACCAAGTACAACGGCAAGTCCTACGCGGTGCCGCAGGTCACCGACACCCTGGCGCTGCTCTACAACAAGAAGCTCCTCAAAGAGGCCGGGTACGAGAAGGCGCCGGCCACGGTCGAGGAGCTCAAGAAGGTCGCCCTCGACGTCAAGGCCAAGACCGGCGTCAACGGCCTCGCGCTCAACGTCGACGCCTACTTCCTGCTGCCCTTCATGTACGGCGAGGGCGGCGACCTCCTCGACGTCCAGGCCAAGAAGATCACCGTCAACTCCCCGGCCAACGTCAAGGCCATGGCGACGGTCGCCGACCTGGTCACCTCCGGCGCCGCGCCCAAGCCCGCCATCCAGGACAGCTACGCCAACGCCATGACCGCCCTCAAGGACGGCAAGGCCGCGATGATCTACAACGGCCCCTGGGCGCTGTCGGAGATCTACCAGGGCAAGGAGTTCAAGGACAAGGAGAACCTCGGCATCGCGCCCGTCCCCGCGGGCTCCGCCAAGGCCGGCGCCCCCACCGGCGGCTGGAACTACGCCATCTACGCCGGCTCCAAGAACCTGGACGCCTCCTACGAGTTCGTCCGCTTCATGAGCACCCCCGAGGCCCAGGCCAAGGTCGCCAAGGAGATCAGCCTCCTGCCGACCCGCGCCTCCGCCTACGACAACTCCGACGTCCAGGGCAACAAGGACGTCGCCACCTTCAAGCCGATCATCGACACCGCGGTCGCGCGGCCGTGGATCCCCGAGGGCGGCCAGCTCTTCCAGCCGCTCCTGGAGGGTTACCAGTCCCTGGTCGGCGGCAAGTCCTCGCCCGAGGACATGGTCAAGGCGGTTGACGAGAAGTACCACGGCATCTTCAAGGACTGGAGCTGACCGGTGGCGACCTCCACTGGACGTGTAACCGGCACGGCCAGGGACCGGGCCGCGGGCACCGCTGACGGCGCCCGCGGCCGGGGCCGCCCCAAGAAGGTCGGCCCGGTCCGGCGGGCGACGTCGCGCTACTGGTACGCCTGGGCCATGGTCGCCCCGGTCATCGTGGTCACCGCCGTGCTGATCGGCTGGCCGCTGGTCCGAGGCGTCTACCTGTCGCTGACCGACGCCACCGAGGCCACGATGGGGCGGACGATCGGCGTCAACGTGATCCCCTCGAGCTACGAGTTCGTCGGGTTCGGCAACTACGTCGACATCCTGACCAGCGGCCTGTTCTGGGAGAAGCTGATCTGGACGGTCGGCTGGACCGTCGCGTGCGTCGGGCTCCACTACGGCCTCGGTCTCGGCCTGGCCCTGCTGCTCAACCGGAAGATGCGACTGCGCTCGGTCTACCGGCTGCTGCTGATCCTGCCGTGGGCGGTCCCGCCCTTCGTCGCCGCCTTCATCTGGCGCTACCTGTACAACAGCGACTACGGCGTCATCAACGCGATGCTCAAGGCCGCGGGCCTCGGGGCGGTCGGCTGGCTCGACGACCCGACCACGGCGAAGATCGCGGTCATCGCGGTCAACGTCTGGGTGGGCGTACCGTTCATGATGGTGGCCATGCTCGGCGGGCTCCAGTCGATCCCCGGCGAGCTCTACGAGGCGGCCGAGGTGGACGGCGCCACGCCGTGGCAGCGCTTCCGCCACATCACCGTCCCCGGCCTGCGCACGGTCTCCAGCACCGTCGTCCTGCTGGGCACGATCTGGACGTTCAACATGTTCCCGCTGATCTTCCTGATCACCGGCGGGGGACCGGGCAGCTCCACGGAGATCCTGGTCACCTACGCCTACCGTGAGGCCTTCACCGGCATCCGCAACTACTCCGGCTCGGCGGCCTGGGGAGTGATCATCCTCCTGCTCCTCGTCGTGCTGGCCCTGGTCTACCGCCGCGCGCTGCGCAAGCAAGGGGAGGTCTGGTGAGCACCGTCACCGCAGGTCCCACGAGGCGCGGCCGCGCCCGCGGCCGTGGGGAACGCAGCGTCGGCAGCTCGATCCTGCTGCACGGGACGCTCGTCGTCGCCTCCCTCGTCGCGCTGTTCCCCATCGTGTGGCTGATCCTGACCTCGCTCAAGCCGCGCGACGGCTGGCTCTCCACCGAGCTGACCTTCTTCGACAACTCGTCGCTGGGCAACTACGCCCGGGTGCTGACCGAGACGCAGTTCCCGAACTGGCTGCTCAACTCCGTGATCATCGCGGGGCTGACCACGGTCATCGGCGTGTTCCTGGCCTCGACGACCGGATACGCGGTCAGCCGCTTCCGGTTCCCGGGCTACCGCGGCGTCATGTGGATGCTGCTGATCACCCAGATGTTCCCGGTGGCGATCCTGATCGTGCCGCTCTACAACCTGATGGCGGGCCTCGGGCTGCTCAACCAGATCCCGGGCCTGGTCATCGCCTACATGACCGTGGCGGTGCCGTTCTGCGCGTGGATGATGAAGGGCTACTTCGACTCCATCCCGCGCGAGATCGACCAGGCGGGGATGATCGACGGGCTGACCCCGTTCGGCACCTTCTGGCGGGTCATCCTGCCGCTGGCCCGGCCCAGCATCGCGGTCACCGCGTTCTACTCCTTCATGACCGCCTGGGGCGAGGTCGCCTACGCCTCGGTCTTCATGACGGGAGAGGAGACGCGCACACTCGCGGCCGGCCTGCAGCAGTTCGTCGGCCAGCACTGGTCCGACTGGGGGCTGCTGACCGCCTCGGCCGTGCTGATCGCGCTGCCCGCGGCGGTCATCTTCCTGCTCGTCCAGCGTCATCTGGTCGCCGGACTCACCGCCGGCGCCACAAAGTCGTAACACCACCGTGCTATCACGTCCTGATATGTCACTTGATCGGGGGATTAACATGACCGAGCTCGTCCACGCGGACCATGCCAGCGAGACCGCCACCCGGTGGTGGCGGGACGCGGTGATCTACCAGGTCTACGTGCGCAGCTTCGCCGACGGCAACGGTGACGGGGTCGGGGACCTGCTGGGCGTGCGGAGCCGGCTGCGCTATCTGGCCGACCTGGGGGTCGACGCCGTCTGGCTGACCCCGTTCTACACCTCGCCGATGGCCGACTTCGGCTACGACGTGGCGGACTACCGGGACGTGGACCCCATCTTCGGGTCGCTGGCCGACGCCAAGGCCCTGATCGACGACGCGCACCGGCACGGCCTGCGGGTGATCGTCGACGTCGTGCCCAACCACACCTCCGACCGGCACGTGTGGTTCCAGCAGGCCGTGGCGGCCGGCCCCGGCAGCCCCGAGCGGGAGCGCTACATCTTCCGTCCGGGCAAGGGCGAGGACGGGCAGCTGCCCCCCAACGACTGGGAGTCGGTCTTCGGCGGCCCCGCCTGGACCCGGCTGCCCGACGGCGAGTGGTACCTGCACCTGTTCGCCCCCGAGCAGCCCGACCTCAACTGGGACACCCCCGAGGTCCACACGGAGTTCGAGTCGGTCCTGCGCTTCTGGCTCGACCTGGGCGTGGACGGCTTCCGCGTCGACGTGGCCCACGGCATGGTCAAGGCCGAGGGCCTGCCCGACGTCGGCCACTCCGACCAGGTCCGGATGATCGGCGCCGACGTGGTCCCGTTCTTCGACCAGGACGGCGTGCACGAGATCCACCGCGCCTGGCGCAGGCTGCTCGACTCCTACCCGGGCGAGCGGATCGGCGTCGCCGAGGCGTGGGCGCCGTCGCCGCAGCGGCTGGCCAACTACGTCCGCCCGGACGAGCTGCACCAGGCGTTCAACTTCCACTTCCTCAACACCCCGTGGGAGGCGGCCAGGTTCCGCACGGTGATCCAGGAGTCGCTGACCACCTCCGGGATGGTCGGCGCGCCCACCACCTGGGTGCTGTCCAACCACGACGTCAAGCGGCACCTGACCCGCTACGGCGGCGGCGACCTCGGCCTGCGCCGCTCCCGCGCCGCGGCCCTGCTGACGCTCTGCCTGCCCGGCTCCACCTACCTCTACCAGGGTGAGGAGCTCGGCCTGCCGGAGGTCCTCGACCTGCCGGAGGAGTTCCTGCGCGACCCGCAGCGGCTGCGCAACCCCGACGACGGCCGCGACGGCTGCCGGGTCCCCATCCCGTGGGCCGACGTCGAGCCGCACTTCGGCTTCAGCCTGCCGGGCATCGAGGAGACGTGGCTGCCCATGCCCGCCTCCTGGGGCCCGCTCAGCGTCCAGTCCCAGCTGCGTGACCCGCACTCCACGCTGAGCCTCTACCGGACGGCACTGGAGATCAGGCGGGCCCGCCGCTCCTTCGACGACGCGCCGCTGACCTGGCTGGACTCCCCCGAGGGCACGCTGGCCTTCACCCGGGGAGACGGGTTCGCCTGCACCATGAACCTGACCGGCGAGCCGGTCGAGCTGCCCGCCCCCGGACGGGTCCTGCTGGCCAGCGAGGGGCCGGCCGTCGACGGCGGCGTGGCGCGGCTGGCAGCCGACTCGGCCGTCTGGTGGGAACGCGATGCCGTCTAGCGGCGGCGGCCCGCCCGGCAACAGCGCGGCCAGGCTCACCGACATCGCCGCGCAGGCGAAGGTGAGCGAGGCGACCGTGAGCCGGGTGCTCAACGGCAAGCCGGGGGTCTCCGCCGCCACCCGGCAGGCCGTCCTGGCCGCGCTCGACGTCATGGGCTACGAGCGGCCGCAGCGGTTGCGCCAGCGCAGCAACGGGTTGATCGGGCTGGTCACCCCGGAGCTGGACAACCCGATCTTCCCGGCGTTCGCCCAGGCCTTCGAGAAGGCGCTGACCCAGCACGGCTACACCCCGGTGCTGTGCACCCAGCTCCCCGGCGGCGCGGTGGAGGACGAGTTCACCGAGCTGCTCGTGGAGCGCGGGGTCAGCGGCATCATCTTCGTCTCCGGCCTGCACGCCGACGTCACCGCGCGTTCGGACCGCTACACCCAGATCATCGGGCAGGGCGTGCCGATCGTCCTGCTCAACGGGCACGCCGACGACGTCCCGGCGCCGTTCATCTCGCCGGACGACCGGGCCGCCGCGCGGCTGGCGGTGCAGCATCTGGTGGATCTGGGGCACGAGCGGATCGGCCTGGCCGTCGGGCCGCGCCGGTTCGTGCCGGTGATCCGCAAGATCGAGGGTTACCGGCAGGCGATGGCGCAGTTGCTGGGGGCGACCGAGGTGGATGAGCTGATCTCGCATTCGCTGTTCTCGGTGGAGGGGGGTCAGGCGGCGGCGGCGCAGTTGCTGGAGCGGGGGTGCACGGGCATCGTGTGCGCTTCGGACCTGATGGCGTTGGGGGCGATCCGGGCGTGCCGGGACCGGGGGTTGTCGGTGCCGGGTGAGGTGTCGGTGGTGGGGTTCGACGACTCGCCGTTGATCGCTTTCACCGATCCGCCGCTGACCACCGTCCGCCAGCCGGTCCAGTCGATGGTGACCGCCGCGGTGCACACCCTGCTGGAGGCCGTCTCCGGCGCGCCCGTGCAGCACTCCGAGCTCATCTTCCAGCCGGAGTTCATCGTGCGCGGCTCCACGGGCTCGGGCCCGAAGATCCTCCGCTGACCCTTCTCTCCCCTTCTCTCGCTGACCCTTCTCTCCCCTTCCCCTTTTTTCCTGGGGACCGGCTGTCCCCGGCCGATCCCTCTCCTCGGCCCGGTCCCACTCTCGTTCGATCATCCGATCTCGCGCGCCCGCCCAGGAGGCCGGCATGAGTGTGCACGACCCGGCTCCGCCCACGATCCCCCGGCTGCTCGCCGTACGGGCGGAGACCGATCCCGACAGACCCGCCCTCGTCGCCGACGGACTCGGCGACCTGACCTTCGGCCAGCCGCTCCCCGCGCCGGCGGAGGGGGGTGACGGGCCGGTGAGAGGACGGTGACGGGTCGGTGGGGGATCCCGCCGGCAACGCTCGCGCCGGGCCGGGACCGGATCACCGGTACGGCGCCCGATCAGGACTGATGTTTTCGGATGCCAGGTCTTATCCTGGACATCTCCCCGGAACCTTCGTGAAACCTGTCTAGGACACCCTGGCTGTCCAAAGAGAGGTGATCGACAATGATGTTGCGGCTACGGGTGTCCTTCCCTGACCGTCCGGGCGCCCTGGGGCAGGTCGCCCGGGTGCTCGGCACGCTGGGGGCCGACATCCTCCAGGTGACGGTGCTGGAGCGCGAGACCGGCCGGGCCGTGGACGACTTCACCGTCGCCTGGCCCGGCGCCGCCGACGCCGAGACGGTCCGGGAACGCCTGTCCGTCGTGCCCGGCATACGTGTCGAGGCCGTCTGGCCCACCCGTGAGATCCCGGGCGCCGCCCCCGACTACGACCTGCTCAAACATGTCGCGACCGAGCCCGCCCGGGCCTTCGCCACCCTCGTGGACGCCGTGCCCGGCCTGCTGAGCGCCGAATGGGCGGTCGCGGTGTCCTCGGGGAGCGGTGAGCTCGTCCACCGGAGCTGGCAGGCCCCCGCCGCGCTCGACGGAGAAGGCGGCCTCCTCGGCGTCAAGGCGGGCGATCTCACCCCCCTGCGCCCCTCGACCCTCGCCTCGGGCAGCCATCGTCTGATGAGCCTCCCGGTGCCGGGCGCGGGACTGCACCTGATCCTCGCCCGCCCCGAGGGGCCGTCCTTCCACCGGGCGGAGCTGGACCGCGCCGCCCGCGTCGTCGAGATCGTCTCCATCATCGGCCGCTGATCCCCGTGGCGGGCCCGGCGGGCGCGGGGCCGGACAGGGTACGGCGGGCCACGCGGGGGTGCGGCCGGGCCGGCCGGTCAGCGGTGCGGGGGGTCGATCCGGGAGCCGTCGGGGGTGAAGAGCATCAGGCGGGTGGTGTCGACGCCCACGCGGGCCGGTTCGCCGGTCCGCCAGACAGGGCGGGACCCGACGCGGACGATCAGGTCGGCCCGGCGGTGGGTGCCGCCGACCTGCTCCTGGGCCTGCTCGGGCTCGGGGTCGAATCCGGAGCCGGGCAGCAGACGCCTGATGACCGCGCGGGCCCGGCCGCCCGGGGCGGCGGCCGCCAGGCTGCGGGCCTTGTGCCGGGGGTCCGGAGGCTCGGGGACGGCCACCGTGGGGATGCCGCTCTCGACGTAGGCGAGCCACTCGTGGCCGTGATACTCCAGGGCCCGGACGCGGCCGAGGAAGGTGGGGCCCTCGAACGTCTCGGGGACCGGGGCCAGGCAGTCCGGGCGCAGGCCGACGATGATCTGGCGGCCGACGTGCTGGGAGATGGCGTAGGCCCTGGGATCGGTCCAAGGGATCATGATCTGGTGGACCCCGAAGTCCAGCAGGATGAACTGGTTCTGCGGGGTGCGCACGGTGGCTGCGAGCAGGTTGAGCTGCTGGGAGCTGAGGAAGGCGGCGGTGAAGGCGGTGGCCGGGTCGTTGTAGACCTGGGCGGGGGTGCCGACGTCCTGGAGCACGCCGCGGTTCATGATGGCGATCCGGTCGGCCAGCGTCAGGGCCTCGACCTGGTCGTGTGTCACGTAGATCGTGGTCACGCCGAGGGAGCGGACCAGCGAGGAGATCTCCATGCGGAGCTCGGTGCGCATGCCCGCGTCGAGGTTGGACAGCGGCTCGTCCATCAGGAAGAGCGAGGGCTGGCGGACGATCGCCCTGCCCATCGCGACACGCTGGCGCTGGCCGCCGGAGAGCGTTCCAGGGCGGCGCTCAAGGGTCTCGTCGATGTGCAGCGCCTTGGACAGCTCCGTCACGCGCTCCCTGACCATCGCCGGATCGGCCTTGGCGATCTCCAGGGGGAAGGCCATGTTGCCGCGTACCGTGCGGTGCGGATAGAGCGCGCCGTTCTGGAAGACCATGGCGACGTCCCGGTCGCGCGGGGCGAGGTCGTTGGCGAGCGTGCCGCCCAGCCACAGGTCTCCGGAGGTGACCTCCTCCAGGCCGGCGATCATCCGGAGCAGTGTGGACTTTCCGCAGCCGGAGGGCCCCAGCAGAACGAGGAATTCCCCGTTTTCGGCGCGCAGGTTCATGCGGTCAACCGCCAGGTACCCGCCGGGGTAGACCTTGGTCACATTGTCGAGGACGACGGTACTCATGCGCGCTCGTTCCCCCCGGGCGCCACTGCCCGGATCCAGCCGTGTGATTGATGAGGTAGTACATCGCGCTACTTGCCCGTGTGTCCATAGATGTCGTTAGAAATCGCACACCTGCTGGTTACTTCCCTGTTCCTGGTGAGTAGCTAAGTAGCGAATTAGGAGATTTCCGGCCGCATGCGAGGTGATGGCCGTGACAGAGAGCAAGGGATGTTACAGTTTACGAAAACTTTCGGAAACGAGTTTCACATCCAGGGCGTTGAATACCGTCTGGGTTGCGCCCAATTCAGCAGCATGGTGGGGTACTTCTGATGGACGGTGAACTCACGCAGACCTCGCGGTCCCGCCCCGAGGGAGCGGGCATCCGGCTGGCCGACATCGCCGCCCAGTCAGGGGTGAGCGAGGCGACCGTGAGCCGGGTGCTCAACGGCAAGCCGGGCGTCTCCGCCGCCACCCGGCAGGCCGTCCTGGCCGCGCTCGACGTCATGGGCTACGAGCGGCCGCAGCGGTTGCGCCAGCGCAGCAACGGGTTGATCGGGCTGGTCACCCCGGAGCTGGACAACCCGATCTTCCCGGCGTTCGCCCAGGCCTTCGAGAAGGCGCTGACCCAGCACGGCTACACCCCGGTGCTGTGCACCCAGCTCCCCGGCGGCGCGGTGGAGGACGAGTTCACCGAGCTGCTCGTGGAGCGCGGGGTCAGCGGCATCATCTTCGTCTCCGGCCTGCACGCCGACGTCACCGCGCGTTCGGACCGCTACACCCAGATCATCGGGCAGGGCGTGCCGATCGTCCTGCTCAACGGGCACGCCGACGACGTCCCGGCGCCGTTCATCTCGCCGGACGACCGGGCCGCCGCGCGGCTGGCGGTGCAGCATCTGGTGGATCTGGGGCACGAGCGGATCGGCCTGGCCGTCGGGCCGCGCCGGTTCGTGCCGGTGATCCGCAAGATCGAGGGTTACCGGCAGGCGATGGCGCAGTTGCTGGGGGCGACCGAGGTGGATGAGCTGATCTCGCATTCGCTGTTCTCGGTGGAGGGGGGTCAGGCGGCGGCGGCGCAGTTGCTGGAGCGGGGGTGCACGGGCATCGTGTGCGCTTCGGACCTGATGGCGTTGGGGGCGATCCGGGCGTGCCGGGACCGGGGGTTGTCGGTGCCGGGTGAGGTGTCGGTGGTGGGGTTCGACGACTCGCCGTTGATCGCTTTCACCGATCCGCCGCTGACCACCGTCCGCAAGCCCATCGGCGCGATGGCCTCGGCCGCCGTGGCGACCCTGCTGGAGGAGATCAACGGCATCCGGAGCAGGCACATCGAGCTGATGTTCCAGCCGGAGCTGGTGGTGCGCCGCTCGACCGGCTCCGGGCCGCTGGTCAACCGCTGACGGCGCCCCATCCGCCGGGCCGCGCCCGCCCGGTGGGGACCGTCCGGCCGGGCGGGGCCGTTCCACCGGCTGCAGCCCACCAGCGGGCTGAACCGCGGCTGATGGAAGAGGCCCCGGATCGGGGTGGCCACGGCCGTCGAGATCGTGATCGAAACTTTCGCGAGATCTTCGAAAAATCGAAGCTCCGAAGAGTGGCTTGGTCAACGGATGGGGATGTGCCTGATCAGCCACAACCGGATCACACCGGGCCGTGCCCGGCCGCGACGTCCCGGCCGACGGCCGGATCCTGTTCCTGACGGGGCAGGGCGGCGACCCGCTGCCGGACTGCCGGCGTGACGTCCTGCGGCCCGGCGGTGCCCCAGGTCCGGCCGGCTGGGGCGCGGGGCGGGCCGCCTGCCGGCGGGGTGGGATCATGGGGCGATGAAGACTGGTCACGACGTCGTCGTCATCGGTGGGACCGGGGTGGACACCACGGCCTACGTGCCCGAGCTGCCCCTGCCGTACGCCGACACCTACGCCGTCCCCCCGGTGATCGACCGGATCGGCAACACCGGCAGCGGCGTCGCGCTCGGCTGTCACTCACTCGGCCTGAAGGTCAAGCTCGTCGACCTGATCGGCGACGACCCGCAGGGCCGTTTCATCCGGGCCCACATGGAGGCCAAGGGGGTGGAGTTCGAATGGGCTCTGGCCCCCCAGGGCACCCGGCGCAGCGTCCTGCTGGTCGGCCCCGACGGGCGGCGGCTGTCGCTGTTCGACCCGCGTGACGCGCCCGGCGAACGGCTGCCCAGGGAGCTCTACCTGGCGGCGGTGCGCGAGGCCCGGCACGTGCACGTGTCGCTCACCGGTTTCTCCCGGCACGTCTACCCCGACCTGGAGGGCGGGTCCGTCTCCACCGACCTGCACGACTGGGACGGGGACAACGACTTCCACCGGGACTACGCCTACTCCTCCGACCTGGTCTTCCTGTCGGACACGGCGCTCGGCTCCCGCCGCGAGGCCGTCATGCGCGACATCCTGACCGGCGGCCGCGCCAGGACCGTGATCTGCACGTCGGGCGCCGAGGGCTGCCACGTCCTCGACGCCGACGGGCTGCGGCACTTCCCCGCCGCCCCGCTGCCCGGCCCGGTGGCCGACAGCAACGGGGCCGGGGACGCGTTCGTCTCCGGCGTCCTGTACGGCCTGCTGTCGGGCCGGTCCCTGGACGACTCCGTCCGGCTGGGCGCCGTCGCGGGCGCGCACGCCTGCACGTCGACGGGCACCCACGAGAACCCCATCGACGAGCCGTCCCTGCTCAGCCGCGGGGAGGAGCTCGCCCGCCTCCAGTCGTCCTGACGTCCAGTCGTCCTGACGTCCAGCCGTCCTGACCTCCCGCCGGGCCTGACGTCCCGTCCGCCCTGGCGTCCTGCCCGCCCTGGCGTCTCACCGGGCCGGCGTCTCACCGGGCGGCGTCCTGCCCTGCCCATGGCGGTCCGCCGACCGTGACTTTAAGCTATTAATCACTACACTGAGTAGCTATGGGGGCATCGCAGGATCAGATCATCCGGACGCTCATCCCGGCGCGGATCGACCGGCTGCCCTGGTCGCGCTTCCACACCAAGATGGTGGTCGCGCTCGGGGTGGCCTGGGTGCTCGACGGCATGGAGATCACCATCGCCAGCGCCGTCGGCGACGTCCTCCGCGACAGGCAGACGCTCGCCCTGACCTCCGCCGAGGTGGGCTTCGCCGCCACGGTCTACCTGCTCGGCGAGGTCGCCGGCGCGCTGCTGTTCGGACGCCTGTCGGACCGGTTCGGGCGGCGTAAGCTCTTCATCATCACGCTCGGCCTCTATCTCGTCGCCAACGGCATCACCGCGCTCTCCTTCTCCTACTGGTGGCTGCTGATCTTCCGGTTCTTCGCCGGCATGGGCATCGGCGGGGAGTACGCGGCGATCCACTCGGCCATCGACGAGCTCATCCCCGCCCGCTACCGGGGCCGGATCGACCTGGCGGTCAGCGGCACCTACTGGCTGGGCGCCATGATCGGCACCGCGTCCACCTACGTCCTGCTCAACCCCGACCTGCTCCCGGTCGACCTGGGCTGGCGGCTCGGCCTGCTGATCGGCCCGCTCATCGGCCTGGCGATCTGGGGTCTGCGGCGGCACCTGCCGGAGAGCCCGCGCTGGCTGGTCATGCACGGCAGGGAGCGCGAGGGCGAGCTGGCGGTGCGGGAGATCGAGGAGCACGTCCGGGAGTCCGGCAAGGAGCTGCCGCCGGTGGACGAGCGCAAGGTCATCGGGATCCGGCCGCACGGCACGGTCAGCTACCGCGACGTCCTGCGCGTGATCTGCAGGGACTACCCGAAGCGCTCGGTCCTCGGCGCCACCCTGATGATCAGCCAGTCGTTCCTCTACAACGCGATCTTCTTCACCTACGTGCTGGTGCTCTCGCAGTTCTACGGGGTGAGCGCCTCGGAGGCGTCGAAATACCTGTTCGCCTTCGCCGTGGGCAACCTGCTCGGCCCGTTCGTCCTGGGGCCGCTGTTCGACACCGTCGGCCGCAAGCCGATGATCTCCTCCACCTACATCACCTCCGGCCTCCTGCTGGCCGTGACCGGCTGGCTGTTCAAGGAGGGCCTGCTCACCGCGGCCACCCAGACCCTCCTGTGGTCGGTCATCTTCTTCATCGCCTCCGCCGCGGCCAGCTCCGGCTACCTCACCGTCAGCGAGCTGTTCCCGCTGGAGATCCGGGCGCTGGCCATCGCGGTGTTCTTCGCCGTCGCCCAGACCTTCGGCGCGCTCGGCCCGGCCATCTTCGGCGCGCTGATCGGCGACCAGGCCAACCCCGACCCGACCCGCCTGTTCTACGGCTATCTGGTCGCCGCGGGCATGATGGTGCTGGCCGGGATCGTCACCATCATGCTCGGGGTCAAGGCGGAGCGGACCTCCCTGGAGGACATCGCCCCGCCCCTGTCCTCGGTCAGGGCGTGACCTACCGGCCGCCGAGCTCGCCGAGCAGCGCGGCCGCCCGCTCCCGGTAGGCCGCCACGTTGCGCATCTTGACGTGCTCGTAGCCGCGGATCACCTCCGGCAGCTCGGCCAGCTCGCGGACCCGGTCCTCCGTCTCCGGGCGCAGGTGCGAAAGGGCACTGTGCACGTCGCGGGTGTACTCGGCGACGAGCTCGCGCTCGGTCCTGCGGACCCCCGCCCCGCCGAACGGGTCCAGCCGGGTGCCGCGCAGCACGCGCATGCCGTACAGCAGGCGGAAGGCCGGGTCGAACCAGGAGCCGAGACGGATCTTGCGATCCATGCCCAGGGCGCGCAGGACCGGCGGGTGCAGGTTGTAGGAGATCTTCGCCCCGGGGCCGAACTCGGCGGTGACGCGGGCCCGCTCGGCCGGGTCGAGGTGGAGCCGGGCCACCTCGTACTCGTCCTTGTAGGCCATCAGACGGTGCAGGTGGCGGGCGTAGGCCTCGGTGATCGGGCAGTGCCCGGCCGAGATCTCCGCCTCCCTGGCGAGGACCGCGCGGACCGCCTCGACGTAGCGGACGGCGTAGCGCGGGTTCTGGTAGGCGGCGAGGTCGGGCACCCGGACCAGCAGGATCCGGTGCAGCTCGGTGCCGGGGGCGGCGACCGAGTCGACGAGCCTGACGATCTCGGGGTTCGGCGGCTGCTCGACCGGCGCGGGGGAACCGGTCGCCCGCGCCACGGCCTCCGGGTCGGCGACGACGGCCCGGCCCCAGTGGAAGGCGGCGATCGTCCTGTCCGCGCTCTTGCCGCCGCCCAGGCGGATGGCCCGCTCGATCGCCTCCAGGCTGAGCGGGATGAGCCCGCGCTGCCAGGCCGCGCCGACCACGATCGTGTTGGCCGGCATGTGGTCGCCGAACAGCTTCTGGGCGACGTCCTCGGCGTCGAGGTAGACGTTCAGCTCACGCCGGGTGCGCGACTCCAGCGCGCTGACCTGCCCGCCGAGGTCGGTGACGTGCGTGGCCGGGTCGAGGACCATGGAGCCGGTGGGCGCCAGGCTGGTGGAGACCACCGCGACGGTCCGGTCGCGGTCGGCGCCGCGCAGCTGCTTGGGGTCGGTGGCGCCGATCAGGTCGAGTGCGAGGTAGGCGTCCACGCCGCCCGTGCCGGCGCGGCCGGACCGGTCGCCGTCGCCGCCGCCGTCGAAGATCAGGATGTCGGAGACGACCGTGCCGCCCTTCTGGGCCAGGCCGGTCTGGTCGAGCCCGCGCGACTGCCTGCCGTCGAACATCGCGGCGGTGCCGAGGATCTGCGCCACCGACACCACGCCGGTGCCGCCGATGCCCACCAGCCGGATCATCGTCTCCCCGGTCCGCGGCGGCGGAGCGGGCATCTCGGGGGGAGCCGGTACGGCGGCGCGCCCGCGCGAGGCCCTGCCCGGCGTGACGGTCAGGAAGGAGGGGCAGTCGCCCTCCACACAGGAGTAGTCCTTGTTGCAGGACGACTGGTGGATCTCGGTCTTGCGGCCGAACTCGGTCTCCACCGGCAGCACCGACAGGCACTCGGACTTCTGCCCGCAGTCGCCGCAGCCCTCGCACACCCGCTGGTTGATCGCCACCCGCCGGACCGGGTCGGGCAGGTCACCCTTCTTGCGCAGCCGCCGCTTCTCGGCCGCGCACTGCTGGTCGTGGACCAGCACGGTCACGCCGGGTGTCGCGGCCAGCTCGCGCTGGGCGTCCTGCAGCGCGGTGCGGTCGCGGACCTCGGCGATCCGCGCCAGCCTGACGCCCCGGTAGCGCTCGGGCTCGTCGGTGGTGACGATCACCCGGCGCACCCCCTCCACCTCCAGCCAGCGGGTCAGGTCGGCCACGGCGAGGGACGGGGTGATCGTCTGGCCGCCGGTCATGGCGATGGCGCTGTTGTAGAGCAGCTTGTAGGTGATGTTGACGCCCGCGCCCACGGCGGCGCGCACGGCGAGCGAGCCGGAGTGGTGGAAGGTGCCGTCGCCCAGGTTCTGGAAGATGTGCGGGGTGTCGGTGAACGGCGCCTGGCCGATCCACTGCGTGCCCTCCCCGCCCATCTGGGTCAGACCCGTCAGCGTGCCCTTGCCCTCCCGGTTGAGCACCACCATCGTGTGGCAGCCGATGCCCGCGCCCACCGGGGCGCCGTCCGGGACGGCGGTGGAGCGGTTGTGCGGGCAGCCCGAGCAGAAGAACGGGGTGCGCTGGGCGCCGAGCAGCTTCAGCGGTGCCGGGCGGGAGATCACGGCCAGGCCCTCGGCGATCTCGGCCCGGCCGTCCAGGCCCTTGCGCCGCAGCCGGAAGGCGATCGCCTTGGCGGCCAGGTCGGCGTCGACGCTCCCGGCCCGCGGGATCAGCGGGGCGCCGTTCTCGTCGAGCTTGCCGAGGACGCGCGGGGCGTCGGCGGTGCCGTACAGGACGTCCTTGACCAGGGTCTCCAGCAGCGGGGCCTTCTCCTCGACGACCAGGATCTCCTCCAGGCCGCGGGCGAAGGTCCGCACGACTCCGGGCTCCAGCGGCCAGAGCATGCCGATCTTGAGGATGCGGATGCCCAGTTCGGCGGGGTCCACGCCCAGCTTGCGGAAGCCCTCGCGCACGTCGTAGTAGGCGGTGCCCGAGGCGACGATGCCGAGCCAGGCGTCGCGGGGGTCCACGGTGATCCGGTTGAGGCCGTTCTCCCTGGCGTAGGCCCGCGCCAGCTCCAGGCGCGGGCCGACCAGCGTCCGCTCCATCTCCAGCGACCAGGGGGTCAGGAGCGTGGCGTCCGGCGTGTGCCGGTACGGCCTGCCCTCGTACTCCACGACCGGCATGACGGGGACCACCCGGCCGGGACCGACGCCGACCGTGCCGGTGCCGTCCACCACGTCGGCGACGGCCTTCACCGCCACCCACAGGCCGCTGGCCCGGGAGGCCGCGATGGCGTGGCGGCCCAGGTCGAGCAGCTCCTGGACGCTGCCGGGGTGGACGATCGGCATGCCCAGCGCGGCGAGCGCGCTCTCGGTGGCCGAGGGCAGCGTCGAGGACTTGCAGGTCGGGTCGTCGCCGCAGAAGGCGATCAGGCCCCCGTCGGGGTGGGCGCCGACGAAGTTGCCGTGCCGGAACGCGTCGGCCGCGCGGTCGACGCCGGGGGCCTTGCCGTACCAGACGCCCAGGACGCCCGCCCTGCGCGGCCGGGGGAGCGACGGCACGAGCTGGCTGCCCCAGACGGCGGTGGCGCCCAGCTCCTCGTTCTGGCCCGGCCGGTGCACGACGCCGAGCGGCCCGGCGTGCCGGTGCGAGCGGGCGAGCTCCTGGTCGAAGCCGCCGAGCGGGGAGCCGGGGTAGCCCGACACCATCGCGCCGGTGTCGAGGCCGGCGGAGCGGTCGGCGCGCATCTGGTCGAGGATCACCCGGACCAGCGCCTGCGTGCCGGTCATGAAGACCTGGCCCTCGTCGAGGACGTACCGGTCGTCAGGGGTCACCTCACGGGCGTCGGCGAAGATCGTCATGGTTGTGGTCCCGTCTGTCTGCGCCGCTTCGATTGCCCGCAAGGTTATGTCAGGAGGTGCGAAATCCGATGTCAATATTTATTGCGATTAGCGGATTGGTTAGCATCCATTGCCATGGATGCAACCGATCGCGCAATTCTCGGTCTTCTGCAGGCGGAAGGGCGGCTCAGCAACCTCGAACTCGCCGAGCGGGTACGGCTGACCCCTTCGCCGTGCCTGCGCCGGGTCCGCAATCTTGAGGAGTCGGGGGTGATAACCGGCTACCGCGCCATGGTCGACCCCACCGCCGTCGGGCGCGGGTTCCAGGTCCTCGCCTACGTCGAGCTGGAGGGGCAGGACGCCGAGACCGTCACCGCCTTCGAGGCGGCGGTCATGGAGGTCGAGGACGTGGTCGAGTGCCTGCGCATGTTCGGCCGCCCCGACTACGTGCTGCGGGTCGCGGTGCCCGACATGGACTCCTACAGCCAGCTCTGCCTGGAGAAGCTCGGCCGCCTGCCCGGGCTCGACAAGCTCACCTCCCAGATCGCCATGAAGGCCCTCAAACCGGGGGGCGTCCTGCCGCTGTGAGCGGCCCGGACGGCAGGCGCACCGCGATCATGGCGATGTCGTCCTTCCCTCCGGCGGTCAGATCGGTCAGCAGTCCCTCGCAGAAGTCCTCCAGCGGCTCCCCGGCGAGCGTGGTCGCGTGCCGGCACAGCCGGTCCAGGCTCACGTCGAGGTGCTCGCCCGGGCGTTCGACGAGGCCGTCGGTGTACAGCAGCAGCGTGCTGCCCGGTGGCAACGGCTCGACGGCGTTGGTGCGCGGCCTGTCACGCAGCACGCCCAGGAGGGGGTTGGCGGCCCCCTCCAGGAGACGGCCGCGGCCGTCGGGGGTGACCAGCAGGGGCGGCGGGTGCCCGGCCACCGAGTAGCTCAGCTGCCAGCCGCCCTCCGTCGTCTCCAGGCGCGCCAGGACGCAGGTCGCGGTCTCCTCGCCGTAGAGGGTCTCCATGGCCGTGTCCAGGCGCCTCAGGATGTCTCCGACCGGCTCCTCCCGGTCGACGGCCAGCCCTCTGAGCATGTTGCGCAGCTGGCTCATGGTGACGGCGGCCGGCAGGTCGTGGCCGGCCACGTCGCCGATCGTCAGCATGGTGGCGCCGTCGCGGAGCCGGAAGCAGTCGTACCAGTCCCCGCCGACCTCGGCGGCGGCGGGGCTCGGCCGGTAACGGGCGGTGATCTGCAGGCCCGGGACGGCGGGCGGCTCCGGGAGCAGGCTGTGCTGCATGGCCAGCGCCGTGCGCTGCGTGCGCCGGTATTCGATGGCGTTGCTGAAGGGGTCGTGCGCGTGGTCGAGCATCTGGCCTATCAGGGCGACGTCGGAGGTGCTGAGCGGGGGGCGTCCCCCGCAGGCGGAGGCGGCCACCACCGCTGCCACGGTGCCGTCGACGATGACCGGCACGAGGACCACGCTGTTGGCCGCGGCCGAGACGAGCCACGCCTCGGCCTCCGCCGGCGCGACGCCGGGCGCCGGGGCCCCCGGCGGGAACGTCCGGTGAACGGGGCGGCGGCGCCGTACCGTGCGGGCGAACACGTTGTCGGGGGCGAAGGTCTCCTCGCCGTGCTCGGGCAGCGCGGGCAGGCCGGGCCGGACCGCGGAGGCGACGAGGTGCGCCAGGAGCGGCGCGTGCTCGGGCCGGTCCGGCGAATGGGGCAGCAGGTAGATGATGCAGCCGTCGGCGAGGTCCGGCACGATCACATGGGCCAACGCGGTGAGCATCTCCTCCAGGCGCGTGATGTCGGCGGTGGCGGCGGCGGCCCGGTCGAGCAGCTCCCGGCGCTGGTCCTCCTGCCACTCCTGCTCGATGTCGGTGCAGCTGCCCACCCACTCCACCACGGTGTCGCCCTCCAGCACCGGCACGGCCCGGACGTTGAAGTGCCGGTAGGTGCCGTCGGCGCGGCGTATCCGGTGGACGTGCTCCCACAGGGGCGGCACCTCCCGGGCCGCCCGGGACCACGACTGGACGGTCGGCTCGCGGTCGTCGGGGTGGACGGCCTCCAGCCACCCCTCCTCCCTGAACTCCTCCCACGACTGCCCGGTCACCTTCTCCCAGCCCGGGCTCGGCTCGATGACACTGCCGTCGGGCGCGGTCACCCAGACCATCTCCGCGCCGACGCTGCCCAGCTTCCGGTAGCGCTGGAGCAGGCGGCCCCGCTCCTCGGCGAGGGCCTTGATCCGCCGCGCGGCGGTGACCTGCTCGGTGACCTCCACCGACACCAGCAGCACCCCGCGCTCGTCGCCGCCGAGAGAGATCTCCGAGAGGCTGAAGGTGAAGAAACGCTCCTGCGGGCCGGTGTCGGCGTAGTCGATGGCCACCGAGGCCTCGGTGACGGTCACCGGCTCCCCGGTGCTCAGGACCTGGTCCAGCAGGCCGAAGTAGTAGTCCCGTTCGACGTGATCGCTGAACGCCTCGCGCGCGAGGGCCCTGATCGACCTGTCACCGAAGACCGACCGGTAGACGGCATTGGCGTAGACCAGCCGGTGGTCTCGCACACTGCTCACCGACACCCCGACAGGGGCCGGATCGAACACCTCCAGCCCCAGCCCGCTGGCCCTCTCCTGCCGGGCAGCTCTCATCGTGCCTTCCCTGGCCAGACCCTCCGTGCGCACCGGCGTCGAGCTCTGCCTGGCGCACTTCCCCTGAATGAGTCGCATACCCAAACAGTTCGGGCTTGTATCCACGATGGGTGCCGCCGGGGTGGAAGATCTACGCTACGCCCGCAGGAGCGACCTCACCACGCGGTGGACGGCTCTAGAGCGAGCCGCCCTTGATGCGGGTCAGGAAGGTGGCCCACACCTCCGGGGAGAACAGCAGCGCGGGACCGTCGGGGTTCTTGCTGTCGCGGACGGCGACGACGCCGGGGAGGTTGACGGCCACCTCGACGCACTCACCACCGTTGCCGTTGCTGCGGCTGCTCTTGCGCCACCGGGCACCGGTCAGATCCATGAACTCATCCTCTTCTCGATAAAGGCCGCCGAGGCGGCCTGTGGGAGTGCCCAGGAACGCAATGCGTCGAACTGGGCCGACAGGGGGTCGACCCGGGCCGGATCGGTCAGGAGCTGCGCGTTCTCCGCGTTCTCCATGTAGACCACGTCGGGCGCCCCCTTGAAGGAGAGGACCAACATGGGTCCGGCCAGCCCGGGGTAGGCCCCCACCTCGAACGGGATCACCTGAAGGGTGACCCGTGGCCGCGCGGTCGCCTCCAGGAGGTGCTCGAGCTGCTCTCGCATCACCCGGGCACCGCCGATGGGGCGCGCCAGCACGGCCTCATCCAGCAGGACGAAGAGAATCGGCGGATCGGGCCGGTCCAGCAGCCGTTGCCGCTGCATCCGCACCGTCACCATCTCCTCCACCTGCTCGACGGTGTCGAACGGCCGACCCGAGCGGGTCAGCGTCCGTGCGTAGTCCTCGGTCTGCAGCAGCCCCGGCACCACCGCGAGCTGGTAGTTGCGCAGGGTGCGCGCCTCCCACTCCAGCTCGAACAGTGAGCGGACCCAGGCGGGCGAGGACTCCCGGCCGATCAGCGGCCAGAGCTTGACGAGCGTTCCGCCGGTCTCCAGCACCTCGTCGCATCTCTGCGCGAACTTCCTGGTCGGAGCGCGCATGGCGGTCTCGACCAGGCCCACCAGCGAGGTGGAGTAAGTCGTCCGCTTGGCGAGCTCCTGCTGGCTCCAGCCCATGGCCTCTCGCAGCCGGCGCAGCTCGGAACCCCAGTAGGCCATGACACTGGCACTGGGATCCAGCTCGTTTGGGGCGGGCATGGGGGCTCCCGTCCTTTCGGGTCCTACATGTGTCGGGGTGGGTCCCACAGCGGACCCCAACCGAGATGCATGTGTCTCTTAGTAATCGGACACCTACCGAAAGTAATCATCCCACGGCACCCTGGGAATGGGAAACGGTCTGCCGTTTTCATCGAACGCCGAGAGGAGGTGGGCAGTGGCGAACCTCCGAGGCGTGCTCGCGGAGACGCCCGCCGTTCACGCCGCGTGTCTGCTCCGTGACGAACTGGCGCGGCACGGCGTCGAGGGCGACGTCCACGACGGCTACGGCCTGGCCCTGGTGTCCGTCTGGGCCGACCTAGTGGTCTGGACGGACGGCGTGGTCTACCGCTGGTGGACCGGGCGCCTGTCGCCGAGGACCAGGCAGCGGCTCTACGCCGTCTACAGCCTGGACAGCCCGGCCGCCGTGGCCCGTGTGGTGGCGCTGCGCTACGCCGAGCTGAGGGAGTGCCATCCGCGCTCCGGGCTGATCGCCGAGGCGCTCCGCGCCCGGCCGTACGGGAGGGAGGGGGGACTGGCCGGCCTGCTCCGCCCGGCGGCCGAGCCTGCCGGCCTGCTCCACCCGGTCGCCGGGCCGGCCGGGTGCGACGACCGGGCGTGCGTCCCCCCGGCGTCCCCGGCCGCCCCGCCGCTGGACGCCGTGCCCGGCCGGTGAGAGGGCGCGGCGGCCGATGAGGGGGAGCGGCGGCCGGGGCGCGGGGGCGGGAAGGCGCGGGGTGCGGGGGCGGCGGCCGGGAGGCGGGAAGGTGGAGGAGATCGCCGGGCGACGGTAAAATCGTCCGCCAGGCACGGGCATGTCGGCCCCTCCGACACCGCAAGCCTCCTCGCCGCATCCGCCGACGCCGTGATGAACTGCTTCGGTGAAGGGCACCGGGACCCGCAGCCGCCGAAGGGATCTCTCATCATCATGTCGCCGCGGTTCCGAGGCGGGCTGACAGCGGTCGCGGGTGTGCTGGTCGCTCTCGTCCTGGCGGGACACCGGCAGGTGCCCAACTGGCGGGGCCTGGGCAACACGCTCGACAGCGGCCTGCCCTGGCTGGGCCTGGCGGTCCCGGCCCTGGCCCTGGCCGCCCTCGCCCGCTGGTCGTGGCTCGCGCTGACCGGAGTGGTGATCCCGGCCGTGATGTGGGCGGCGATCTTCGGGCCCGCGTTCGTCCGCACCGCCGGCGCCGGCCCGCGGGACCTGCGCGTGGTCCACCAGAACGTCAGCTACGCCAACGGCGACCTGGTGGCGACGGCCAGGGCGCTGCGGGCCGCCGACGCGGACATCCTCGTGGCCGCGGAGATCCCCGACGACCCGGCGCCGGCCGACGGAGCGGTCGACTCCGCCTTCGTCCGGGAGATCAACCCCGGCTACCCCCACCGCTTCCCCGGCAACCCGGGTGTGGCGGTGTGGAGCAGATACCCCTTCGAGGGCCTTCCACGGCCGGTGCCCGGGGTGCTGCGCGCACAGCAGGCGATCATCGACACGCCGCAGGGCCCGGTCAGCCTCTACGCGGTGCACCTGGCCTCCTTCCGCCCCTACCGGCCGTCCGTCATCGCCAACCGCAACGCCGAGGTGGAGGCCCTGGCCCGCGCGGTCCAGGCGGACCCCAGCCCCCGGATCATCGTCGTCGGCGACCTGAACACCGCGACCACCGACCGGGAGCTGAGCCGCCTCACCGCGCTGCTGTCGCCGGTGTCGGAGCAGGCCGGCACCGGCCTGCAGTTCACCTGGCCCGACGCCTGGCCCGCCGTCCGCCTGGACCACGTGCTCACCCGGGGTTTCACCGGCCTCGACAGCCGGGTGCTGCCGGGGTCGGGCAGCGACCACCGCGCGATCCTCGCCGACCTGAGGGTCTCCGCCCGCTAGCCGCACCGGCCCGCGGGCGGGCCCGTTCACCGATGTCCGCGGCCGGGTCCGTGCTCCTCGCGGAGGTGTCCGTCCGCGTGGTGCCGGAGGTGGGCCGCGACGGGGGACGGCTCCTAGCGGTGCTCTTCCCGCCGCGGGTCCGGCAGCCTGTCGAAACGGATGGCGCCCAGCAGGTCGGCCGCCGGGCGGTCCAGCACGGTGACGCCCGCGGCCGGCGGGAGGGAGCCGCCGCGGGCGCGGGCGACGAGCACCCGCCAGCGCCGGCAGTGCCGGGCGAAGCCGGTGGCGGTGACGACCCGGCCGCGGGACAGCTGCCCCGCGCGCGCGACCTCCGGCTCGACGTCCAGCAGGATCAGGTGGACCTCGCTGCCGACCCGGCGGGTCAGCCAGGCGAAGCCGTACAGGATGTGCGGCCAGGTGCCCCGGGTGTGCGCGACGACGCCGTGCCCGCGCAGCAGCGCCCGCGCGATCCGCGACACATGGGTGGCGTGCACGATCGGGGTGCGGATCCGCGGCGGGATCGGGCCGAGATAGCGGGCCCACCAGTTGCGGGACTGCCGCGAGTCGATCACCCGCACCGTGCCGGCCCGGACCGGTCCCCGCTCGTCGCCGCGCAGTCCGTACAGCCGGTCCAGCAGGGTGCTCTTGCCCGCGCCGGGCAGCCCGGCGAGCAGCACCAGCGACCCGGGGGGATAGCTCAGCTCACCGGCGGGGACCGTCTCCGGCCGGAGCGGACCGGCGGGGGCCGGAGCGGAGGTCGGAAGCGGTCTGTCAGCCGGCATGGGGGCTCCTCGAATGCGCTCGGCCATTCGAGGTCTCCTTCACCCGCACCTCGCGGGCGACCGCCCGGGGACGCCGTGGGGCGTCCGTATTGACCGGACCGGTTCTTGGGAAGTACTCCCCTCGTCCCTACAGGTTAGGCGACCGCGGCGTGCCGCTCCACCCATCCGGCCGGATCCACCGGATCCGGCGGCCCGCCCCGGCGGCCCGCCCGGCCCGCGGACGGCGCCGGGCCTACCCCCGCACGCCGGCCAGGGGCACGTGATCGCAGTCGTAGCCGAAGTAGCGCGGCCCGGCGAGCGCCAGCCCGGCGGGGGTGGTCCACCGGGGGTCGCAGGGCGCCGCGATCACCGTGACACGCAGGCCGTACCGCATGGCCTCGGTGGTGACCGGCTCGCCGGTGTCGGTGTCCAGGACGCAGATCAGGTCCGGGGTGGTCGCGACGGTGGCGCCGTCCCGCACGGCCAGCAGGTGCTCGTTCTGGAAGCTCAGCTCCAGGACGCCGTCCGGGCCCTCCAGCCGGGCGCGGCCCCGGGCGAAGCCGCCGGTGGTGCGGCGCTCCACGTCGACGACCTTGCCGCTGAGCAGGCGCACGCCCTCCAGCAGCCGCCTGGCCGCCTCCACCGGGTCGGAGTGCTCGGCCCGCGCCAGCCGTACGGCCCGGCCCAGGTCCTCCGCCAGCGTGAGCGTCGCCGGGACCAGCCCGTCGCGGAGCTGGTCGCCGCGGAGCACGGTGTCGGCGCAGGAGACCTGGCAGCCCATCTCCACGCAGGCCGCCCGGGCGATCTTCTCCGACCACCGGTTGGAGACCGCGTCGACGACCAGGGTGTTGCCCTTGTCGTCGGCCAGGGCCATCGGGGTGGTCGAGACGCCGATCAGCGTGGGCAGCACCATCTGGGCCTCGGGGAAGGCCCGGCCCATGGCGTCCCCGTCGACCAGCGGCAGCCCGGCCTGGGCGGCGGCGGCGATGGGGATCATGGAGTTCACGCCGCCGACCTCGATCGGGACGATGTGGGTGGCCCGCCGGCCGAGCACGGCCTCCAGCGCGCGCAGGGCGGTGAGCTCCTCGGTGCCCGCCGGGAGCTTCTCCAGCAGCACGGTCGGCGCGCCCATGCCGGAGACCGGCACGACGGTGGCGTCGCGCGGCACCTCGTCGATGTCCAGGACGGTCACCGGGCCGTGGGCGCGGATCGCCTCGCGGGCCAGGAGCTTGCCGATGTAGGGGTCGCCCCCGCCGCCGGTGCCCAGGATCCCGGCGCCGCGGGCGAGGTCGTCGAGCTGGTCGGCTCCGAGTTCACGCATTGATCTTCTCCAGGTCCAGGTCGCCGACCGCCTTGACGCGGACGCGGGTCGCGCCGCCGGGCAGGTAGGCCAGGGGGATCTCCTCCACCTCGACGATCCGCACGCTGCCGGCGCGGGCCCCGGCCCGTTCGGCGCGGGAGACCGCCTTGTCGCGGGCCTCGTCGAGCATGGCGTCGCGGGCTCCGGAGAAGACCTGGTCCACCTCGCCGCCGACCTGCGCGATGGCCGCGCCGACGGCGTTGGCGACGGCGAAGTGGCCGGGCCGGTGGACCTCGTCGAAGCCGGGCAGGCCGTCGGGGACGAGGATGCTGCCGCCGCCGACGGCGACGACGGGCAGCGGGGCGGCCGAGGTCCGCATCCGGTCCACGGTCTCGGCGACGCGCTCGGCGATCCGCGCCAGCGCGGCGCGGGGGTCGAGGTGCGCGACGAGCGAGGGGTCGCCGATCTCGGCGTAGCCGGCCGCCACCGCCAGGTCGGTGGCGGTGAGGGTGGAGCCGCCGAAGACCAGGGCCTCCTCGGTGAGCCGGTAGCCGACGCTGCGCGGCCCGGCCGAGCCGTCCGGGGCGATGAGCGAGCCGCCGCCGATGCCCAGCGACAGCACGTCGGGGATGCGGAAGTTGGTCCGCACCCCGGCCAGCTCCGCCTCGCCGGTGGCCTCCCGGGGGAAGCCGCCGACCAGGATGCCCACGTCGGTGGTGGTGCCGCCGATGTCGACCACGGCGCAGTCGGTGAGCCCGGACAGGTACGCCGCGCCCCGCATCGAGTTGGTCGGCCCCGAGGCGAACGTCGCCACCGGGTAGCGCTGCGCCTGCCGGAGGTCCATCAGCGTCCCGTCGTTCTGCGACAGGAACAGCGGGGCGACGATGCTCGCGGTCTTCAGCGCCTCCTCGAAGGCGCCGACGGTGCGCTCGGCGAGCGGCCGCAGGGCGGCGTTGACGATGGTGGCGTTCTCCCTGGCCAGCAGGCCGATCCTGCCGATCTCGTGGGACAGCGACAGGTGGACCTCCGGGCCGAGCTCGGCGGCCAGGATCTCCGCGGCGCGCAGCTCGAACTCCCCGCTGACCGGAGAGAAGACCGAGGAGACCGCCACCGAGCGCAGCCCCCGGGCGGCGATGTCGGCCGCGACCCGCTTCAGCTCCTCGGGGTCGAGATCGGAGATGGGGGTGCCGTCGTACTCGTGGCCGCCGTGGCACAGGTAGTCGTGCCCCCTGACGACCTCGCGCAGCCGGGCCGGCCAGTCGACCATCGGCGGCAGCGCGGCGGTGGCGGGCAGGCCCAGCCGTACGGCGGCGACGGGCTCCAGGCGGGAGGCCTCCACCAGCGCGTTGACGAAGTGGGTGGTGCCGATCATCACGGCGGAGGCGTCGGCGGCGCCGAGGGCGGTGATCGCCCCTGCCACGCCGGAGGTGACGTCCGCCGTGGTGGGGGACTTGACGGCGGCCAGCACCTCGCCGGCGTCGCCGAGCAGGGCGGCGTCGGTGTTGGTGCCGCCGACGTCGATTCCGATGCGCATCATGCTCTTCTTCCCGATGGCTTTCAGGCGTGTACGGCGGGCTGTTCGACGGGGAGTTCCCGTGTCCCCCGGACCAGGCCGAGCCTTCCGGCGGCGACGTAGCCGAGCCCGGCCAGGACGAGGGAGTTGAGGGCGGGGATGCCGATCCACCCGTAGGTGTCGCTCAGCCAGCCGACCAGGGCCGCGGCCCCCCAGATCACGAGGGTGGCGGGCACCCAGGCGGGCTCGGTCTCGGGCAGCCGCCCGAGCTCCCGGGAGGCGTCCAGGACGGGCCGCCAGCGCTTGACCACGAAATACTCGGCGACCATGATCCCGGCGATCGGCGGTGTGACGACGCCGAGGACGAACAGGAAGCCGGCGAAGGCGTCCAGGATCCCGGCCGCGGCGGCGACGCTGCCCAGCAGGCCGATGCCGAGGGTGACGGCGACCCGGTTGAGCCGCACGCCGACCGTGGACTCCACGGCGTTCATCAGGCCGAGCGCCGCCGAGTAGAGATTCCAGTTGTTGATCTTCACGGTGGCCGAGACCAGGATGACGACGCCGACGACGCCCGAGGAGGCGGTGATGATCGCGACGATGTCGGAGGTCTTGACGGCGTAGGCGAGCAGCACCCCGGCCAGGCCGAGCACGTACTCACCGAGGGAGATGCCGACCAGCGTCTGCTTGACCACGTCACCGGTGCTGCGGTTGAAGCGGGTCATGTCCGGGGTGGTGACCGCGCCGACGATGTAGGAACCGGCGACGATCGTCGCGCCGGTGGCGATCGTGATCGGCTCGCCGAACGGCGCGGAGGAGACCAGCTCGCCCAGGCTGTGCCGGGAGACCTCCACCCACATGGCCCAGCCGGCCAGCCCGAGGAAGGCGGGCACGGTGACGAAGGCCGTCCAGCCCATCGCCCTGAACCCCTTGAGGACCAGGGCGGTCACCCCGAGCCCGGCGATGAGCGACCAGGCCCACAGGGGGACGCCGCCCATGATGGCGTGCAGGCCCGCCGCGAAGACCGCGGTCTGCACGCCGAACCAGCCGAACAGGCTCAGCGTGATGATCACGCCGATCAGCGTGGAGCCGTACCGGCCGAACCCGGTCCAGCGGGCCAGCACGGAGGTGGACAGGCCCTCGCGCATCCCGGCGACGCCGACGAAGATGCAGACGACCTCCAGGATCACCGACCCCAGCGTGAAGGCCCAGAACGCCCCCCAGAACGACAGCCCCGCGCCCAGCGTCGCGCCGAGCAGGAACTGCGTCAGGTCCGACAGCTGGCCGAAGCGCTGTACGGCCACGTTGAACCAGGAGTAACGGGCTTGTTGCGGGACCCGCTCCAGCGGGTAGTCCTCATCGATCATTGCGAAGGCCTTTCAGGGGGGTTCAGAGCTGTGAGGGGGGACCGGCCGCCCGGGCACGGAGCCTGAGGAACGGGCCGGGCAGGTAGGGCAGCGGGGAGGCGTCGGTCTCGACGATCTCGACGTGCCGGGGATCGGCCCCGGCGCGCACCGCGTGCGCCCGCGCCTCCTCCACGACGGCGTCGAGCGCCTCGGGGAGCGGGGCCCGTCCCTCCAGGCGGACGATCCGCTCGTACTGCCCGCCGACCGGGCTGGTCGCCGCGCCGATCGCCCCGGCGGTCCGGCCGTGCTCGGGCCGCCGGACGTCCGGGACTCCCAGCGCCCCGTCCGGTACGGCCGGCGCCCCGCCGCCCACCATGACCACCGGCAGCCGGTCCAGGCCCGGCTGCAGCCGGTCCACCGCCTCGGCCAGCTCCGTGAGGGTCCCGTCCTCCCCGAGGGGGTCGGGGGCGCGGCCACGGTGGGGGGCCGCCGGGCCGCGGACGCGGTCGGAGGGCCCGGGGGCGCGGTCACCGGCCGGGGCGCGGGGCACCCGGATCAGTTCGGGGATGCGGAAGCCCACGGGCACCCCGCCTATGTCGGCGCCCCGCGTGGTCTCCTCGGGGAAACCCCCGGCCAGCGCCCCGACCCGGATGCGGCCCGCGCCCACGTCGGCGACCACCGCGTCCCGCAGCCCGGTCAGCACGCCCGCGCCGCGCAGCGTGCTCGCCGGCCCGCTGCCCAGGCTGAGGCCGGGATGGCGGGCCAGATACTCCAGGCTCATCAGCGTGCCGTCCCCCCGGGTCACGAAGACGGCCGCACCGGGGAGGGCGAGGGCCAGCCGCTCGGCGGTGTCCTGGGCGAACCGGGAGAGCGCCGCGTCCAGGATCGTCGCGTTCTCCCGCTCGATCAGCCCCAGGGAGCCCAGGTCGGCCGAGAGGGAGACCGGCACCGGCCCGAGCTCGGCGCGGAGGATCTCCGCGGCCTCGCGTTCCTGGTCCCCGTCGATGGGGGAGAACACGCCGGTCACGGCCACGGTCTCGGCCCGCCCCGCCACCCGGCCCGCGAACCGGGCGACCGCCTCGCGGTCCAGCGGGGTCCGGTGCTCGGGGCCCAGGCCGCCGCCGCCGTCGACGATCCCCGCGCCCGCCTCGACCGCCTCCAGCAGGTCGGCGGGCCAGCCGAAGAACGGCCGCACGGCCTGCGCGGAGGGGCCGCCGATGCGCAGCGCGGCGACCCGGCAGAGCCCGGCGCGCTCGGCGACCGCGGTGGCGGCCCCGCGCAGCCCGACGGCGACCCGGACGGCCCCGGCGCCGCCGGGCGCGAGGGGGACGCGGCCGGAGTGTCCGGAGCGGATGTGCGTGAGCGTGCGGGGGACGCGCAGGGCGGCCGGGGGGACGCGCGTGACCGGCGCGGCCGGGAGGCGCCCGATGGAGCCGAGCGCCGCGAGCGCCGCGACCACGCCGGCCACCGGGTCGCCATGGACCGAGCCCACCTTGACCGTGGCCAGCACGGCCCCGGCGTCGTCCAGCGCGGCGGCGTCGGTGTTGGTGGGCCCCACGTCCACGCCGATGTTCATCTCCCCACCTCCGGCGCGGAGCGCCGCGCGGTCCCGGACGGTCCGGAGGGAACGGACGGGGCCGGCGGCAGGGGGGAGGCGGCGGGCTCGGACGTCCCGCGAGGCCGGGGGAGCTCGGGGAGCCCGCGGAGCCCGAAGGCCTCGGGGCCGCCGAGCCGGAGTCCGGCGGGAGTCCGCCAGACGGGGTCGCACTCCAGATGCACGACGCCCACACGCAGGCCGTACCGGAGCTGCTCGACCTGGACGGCGTCGCCGCTCCTGGTGTCCAGCAGCGCGATGACGTCCGGGACGGCGGCCAGCGGGTCGCCGTCCTCGAAGACCGCCAGGTATTCGCTCTGCGCCTCGATCCGGACGAGCCGTCCGGCGTCCGGGCCCAGCCCCTCGACGAGGATCGAGCCGCCCTCCACCTCGGCGACCTTCCCGGTGAGCAGGGGAGCCGGCAGGCGCCGGCCGATCTCGGCCGCGCGGGTGACCGAGCCGGTGACGGTGGCGGCCCGGACCTGGCCGGCGCGCAGCACGTACTCGCTGGAGGCCACCTGCCCGCCGAACGCCTCCAGCGAGACCCGCACCAGGCGCTCCAGCCAGCGGCCGTCGACGTTGTCGATCACAACGGTCCGGCCGCGCTCGTCGCAGAGCACGGCGGGCGTGGGGCTGATGCCGTGCAGCTCCATCGCGGTCTGGTCCATCCGGGGGAAGGCCCGCCCCATGCCGTCGGCGTCGACCAGCGGCAGCCCGAGGTAGGCCGCCCAGGCCACGGCGACGCATCCGTTGGCGCCGCCGATCTCGCTCGGCATCAGCGCCGCGACGCGGGAGCCGTGCAGCTTCTCGACCTTGTCGCGCAGGTAGGCGGGTTCGCCTCTGCCGCCGATCCGCTCGACCTGCACCGCGGAGGTGCCCGCGCTGCCGCAGGGCATGACGAGGGCGTCGCCGTCCAGCTCCTCCGGCTGGACGACGCGGACCGGGCCGTGCTCCTCCAGGGCCTGCTGGGCCACCGCGCGCATCATCGACACCGATCCGCCGCCGCCCGAACCCAGGACGGCGCAGCCGCGCGCGTACGCGGGGAGCAGTTCGATGTCGATGTCCACACCGAAAGGCTACGGACGGCCTCCCGCATGCTCCCTGTGCTGGGAGAACACGGTTGGCCGGGTAAATGTGACCCTGGCACACTGGGAAGGTGATGGACCGCCTGCTGGGCGCACCCGGCCTCGACGGCCTGCGGCATCTGGCCGGCCCGCTCGCCGCCCGGCGGGTCGTCCACGTCCGGCTGGCGGAGGACCTGCGCGACCTGGTCCGCCAGCCGCCCGGATCCATGATCGTGCTGACCGGCGCCGCCACCCGGCAGGCGGCCGGCTACCGCCTGGACGTCGCCATCCGCGACGCCGCCGCGGCGTCGGCCGCGGCCCTGGTGCTCACCTCCTTCGACGCCCCGCTCCCCGCCACCGCGACGGCCCTGGCCGAGCGGGGCGCGCTCGCGCTGCTCGCCTTCACCGGAGATCTCGCCGAGCTGGCGGTGGCGGCCGAACGGGTCCTGTCCGGCCCGGCGGCGGACGCGCTGGCCCGGGCCGAGGCGGCGACCTCGGCCGTCCTGCGCGCGGGCGGCGACCCCGACCGGATCGCCGAGGCGGCCTCCCAGGCCCTCGGCGTCCCGGTCCGCACCGACGGCGCGGTCTTCTCGGCGGACCTCCCGGCGGACCCGCCGGACGCCCCGCCCACCGGCTCCGGGCCGCCCACCGGCTCCGGCCCGCTCACCGGCTCCGGCCCGCTCACCGGCTCCGGGCCGCCCACCGGCTCCGGGCCGCCCACCGGATCCGGCCCGTCGGACGGCTCCCGCGGCCGGCCGGGCGCGTCAGCCGGTTCTCGCGACCGTTCCGGCGCGCCGGGCGCCGGGTCCGGCCGGTCCGGGCCGCCGCAGGGCCATCTCGCCCGCGCCGTCCGGCTGGTCCTCGGCGTCGCCGCTCTCGCCGCCTCCGGCGGCCAGTCCGACGACCACCCCGTGCGCTCGCGCTCGCAACTGCTCACCGAGCTGCTGATCGCCCCCGAGGAGCAGGCGTTCCGGCTCGCCACCCGCGCCCGCGCCCTCGGGCTCGCCGTCGACTCCTGGCACATCGCGCTCCGCGTGGAGCCCACCGCGAACGCGGCCGGTGTCGACGGTGTGGCCGATGCGGATCTCGCCGAGCTGCCGCATACGGCGCTGAAGTTCGATGATGGGCACGGGTCAGGCAACCT